>JALFBO010000004.1 GCA_022772105.1 Erysipelotrichaceae bacterium
TATGGCTTACAATATAAAAGAGATTACAAGAGAAAAAATAAATGAATTATTAATAAAAGGATATTTAACATTTGAAGTTGTTTATCAAATAAACGATGAAGTGAAAGAAAAAAGAGATATCATGTGTAAAGAAGATGATATCATTTTCTCTAATGGAACTACGATTATTTCTTTAAGTGAGATTTTGCCTGATTCCATTAAAATAGAGATATTTAATCAAGAATTTTACTCAGAAGAAGAGATAGATGATAAAATATCTTCTCATTCAATGTTTGACATTTTACCAAATGGCAATAATATAAAAATATCATTTAGATATCGGAAAGCAAAAATAAATTAAAAAGCAACAAGATGAGCTATTCATCAAGTTGCTTCTTTTTATCTTTCTTTTTGAATTTAAAGATTTTTTTCTTTTCTTCTTTTTTATTACCAAGCAGTTCATCAATTTCGTTGATTTCTTGTCTTGTTATTTCCGAGGTTGGTTCGCCTAAAAATTCATCTTGAGGTTGATCTAAATTTTGCTCATGAATCAAACGAATTAAATTATCTAATTCTTCATCGCTATATTCTGGCATAAAGGCTTGTTTTGAGTAAATATGATATGTTTCTTGTCCTACTTGCGATATTAGAAGAAGACATATATTCTTAGTGATTAATGATATGGCAGGATTATAAACTAATTTTTTAAACCAAGTTCCAGGATTTAACGCATTAATAATGGTATGACCCACTTCTACAACTTTATTTAATTTATATTTTTTGGTGGTTTTTACAACAATATTATTTTCCACATTTTGTTTTAGATTTAAAAGTTTAAGAATAGTGGAAAGTTTTAATTTTTTAAACATATTAATCTTAACTTTACTTAGAATGAGTTCTAATTTATCCATGATGTAACGATCTAAGAGAATGAGTTCTTCGATGGAGAGTTCAGCAAGAGGCTTTTTAGAGTCAGGATAAAAATGAGAAGCGATTTTATTCATCATCTGTATATTGACATTTTTGATTGTTTCCCACGATATTCCGTTTTCCTCTTTGCGAAGTTCAATAAATCTATCTTGTGCTTCCTTTATATCTGATTCGACAATTTGTTTCATTTCTTCGGAAGATATTTTATTGATTTCTCTTCCGACAATAATTGCTTCGTCATCAATCTTTTTTAAGGTGGAAAGAACATAAACTAGCGTTAGAAGAACAACGCCACAGCATATACCAAAAAGAAAAGTAAAAATACTTGCCCAATTTATTACAAATTTGAATTCAACTACGTAATAGTTCATATTTTTATCCTTCCTAATACGAGTATTATATCACTTTAACGCAATCTAATAAAGAATTTGCAAAATTATGCAATCTCTATTTATGAAAAAAAATTATATATTTATGAAAAAGATTAGTATTTTAATAATAATAATGTTAATATTACATACGTAAAAATTGAAAGGAAGTAATCTATTATGAAAGCAAGTAAAATGTTAATTGCTACAATGAAAGAAACTCCTACAGAGGCTCAAATATCGTCTCATATTCTTTTATTGCGTGCAGGCATGATTAGAAAATTAGTTGCAGGAGTATATAATTACTTACCGCTTGGACTTCGTGTATTAAATAAAGTGGAAAATATTATAAGAGAAGAAATGGATAAAGCAGGGGCTTTAGAAATTTTATCTTCAGCAATGCAACCAAAAGAATTATGGGTTGAATCTGGAAGATGGCAAAAATATGGTCCAGAATTAATGAGATTTAAAGATCGTAAAGATAATGAGTTTTGCTTAGGACCTACACATGAAGAAATTTTCACAGACCTTGTAAGGAATGAAGTTAAATCAAAAAAGAATTTACCATTAAACATTTATCAAATTCAAACTAAGTATCGTGATGAGGTTCGTCCTCGCTTTGGCCTTATGAGAGGCAGAGAATTTATTATGAAAGATGCTTATTCATTTGATACTTCTGTAGAAGGATTAGATGCATCGTATAAGAATATGTATGATACCTATTGTCGTATATTTGATAGATTGCATTTAAATTATAAAATAGTTCTTGCCGATACAGGAGCTATTGGAGGTACAGGTTCTCATCAATTTATGGCTATCTCTGATGTTGGGGAATCTGATATTATTTATTGTTCATGCGGTTATGCTGCGGACCAAGAAAAAGCTTCATCTTTATGTGATACTTACAAGAACGATGAAGAAATGAAGGAAAAAGAAGAAGTTCTAACTCCAAATCAAAAGAGTATTGAAGAAGTGTCTACCTTCCTAAATTGTTCACCAAAAGATGTATTAAAATCAATTGTATATATTGATATGTCTCGCGAAGATAAAAATGTTCCTGTTATGGTTATTGTAAGAGGAGATAGAAGCATAAATGAAATTAAAGTAGTTAACGCATTAAATATTGCTGAGCATGAACTTCGTTTAGCAACTGAAAAAGAAATATTAGAAATAGGTTCAGTTGAAGGATTTGTTGGTCCTATCGGCGTAAAAGATGTTGTTATCCTTGTTGATGAAGAAGCTTCTAAGATGAAAAATGTTGTCGTAGGTGGTTCTAAGAAAGATACTCATATAAGAAATGTTAATTACGGAAGAGATTTTGAAGGACAAATTGGACAATTTAGAAATGCTGAAGAAGGTGATATTTGTCCTGTATGTGGTAAAAAATTATCTTTAGAGAGAGGAATTGAAGTAGGACAAATCTTTAAATTAGGTACTAAATATTCTGCACCTATGCACTGTGAATTCCAAGATGATGATGGAAAGGTAAAACCTATGGTGATGGGATGTTATGGAATTGGTGTTACAAGAACCATGTCATCAATTATTGAACAATATCATGACGAATATGGTATCAAATGGCCACTTAACGTTGCTCCTTATCATGCGGTGGTAGTTCCAGTATCTTATCAAGATGAATGCCAAAAAGAAGCTGCAGAAAATATTTATAAACAATTAATGAACAATAAGGTTGAAGTTGTTCTTGATGATAGAAATGCAAAACCAGGATTTAAATTCAAAGATTGGGAGTTAATTGGTATACCTTACATGATTATTGTTGGAAGAAGAGCAAACGAAGGCATTTGCGAACTTAAGAATCGTCAGACTTTACAAAAGCAAGAATTGACTTTTGAACAAGCGGTGAAAGTTATTGTAGATGAAGTTAAATCTCTTAGTTAATTTGCTTAGATTTTTAAGATAAAGGGCTTTGACTAATAATTTATGTAATAAATTAAAATTTAAAGTAGATTTTTAGTTAAGATTTTTGTATTATTAAAAAAGGTATCGTGTGAAGAAGGTGAATTGATGGAGAAATTTGTCGAAATGACCTTTATATTCTTTATTGGTTCATTATCGGGTTGGACATTAGAATTATTCTTTAGAAGATTTGTTTCTCAAAAAAGATGGGTTAATCCTGGATTTCTAAACGGTCCATATCTTCCTTTATATGGATTTGGCTTATTAGGTCTATATCTTGTTTGTCGAATCGATTTATCCAGGTTTAATTTAGTATCTACCTGGGAAGTGTTTATTAAGATGATGATTATTCTTGTCTTAATGACTTTAATTGAATATATCGCTGGTTTAATTTTTATTAAAGGTATGAAAATTAAATTATGGGATTATTCATCGCAATGGGGAAATGTTCAAGGAATTATTTGTCCTTTATTTTCTCTAATGTGGGGTGTGATAGGACTTATTTACTATCTGTTTATTGACCCACGAATTGTTGATGGCGTTATTTGGCTATCAAAAAACTTGGCTTTCTCATTTGTGATTGGCGTATTATGTGGCATCTTTCTTATCGATGTTTGCAAATCATTTAATATCGCTAGTAAAATCAGAAAAGTAGCAGTTAAGGAACATGCGATTATCGCTTTTGAAAAATTTAAAGTAATCGTACAAGAAAGAGAAAAGAAGCTTGCCAAAAAAGTTTCCTTCTTTGTACCTTTTAAATCAAGCGAATCAATCAACGATATTTTAACTGATTACATCAAAAATGGTAAAACTAAATTTGTAGATTTAATTACTATCACAGAGGAAGAAGCTGATAAACTCTCTATTGTAGGGTTTGTATGTTCTTGTTTAGGTTTAAACTTTGTTTCTTTACTGATATGTATTGGTGGAAGTAAATCTACTAAAAACAAGAAACTATGGATAAGTGGAATTATTATTTCTACTATTGAGATTATTGTCATTGTTGTATTATTATTTTTATATGGATTTAAATTAATTTAGAAAGGAAGTGGAGTAAATGTTAAATTTTATTTATGTAAATAAATTTATAGCTAAATATTTTCAATCTTCAGAAAATATTGATTACGAGCATCCTTCTAAAAATATAAACCCTGATTCTCCAAATTATCGTGTTATGCTTGAAGCTATTGATTATATCGATAATATGGAAAGAGAATTAGTTAATGTTGTATCTAGTGATAAAACAAAATTATTTGCAAGATACTTTAATAATGATTCGGATAAAACAGTTATTTTATTCCATGATGTAAATCATGATCCAATTACTCAATTCTGCTGTCATATCAATTATTTCTTCAATGAAGGTTACAATGTTTTAGTCCCATATATGAGAGGACATTTCTTATCTAAAGCTAAATATCATTCTTATGGATATTTAGAAAGTAATGATGTTGCTTCTTGGGTTGAATGGACTAATAAACGTGTAGGAACAAACGGATCGATCTTTTTGGTTGGTATTGGAGTGGGAGCAAACGCTATTTGTATGTACAGTGCTATGGATGTTCCATCTAATGTAAAGAGATTACTTTTAGATTCACCATTCTTATCTTTAAAAGATTTTGTTGATGAGATTATTGAAAGCGACAATATTAAGGATGAAGATGGAATGAAGCTTGACATATATAAATCAATAGAAAAGAATCTTGGTTTCAATATTGTAAAATCAACATGTATCATTCCTATTAAAAAGTGTAAACTACCAGTTTACTTTTCTTGTTTAGAAAGAGAGGGAAGTAAAGTATCCATCTATACGCAAACTCTTGCTGCATTCTGTCCAACAACAGTTGATACATTAATACTACCATGTTCAGAATTTGATTCTGATCAAACATATTTTGCAAATCGTGTTGCATATAATAAATTCTTAAAGAAGTTTGTTAGTGAAAAGGGTAAGTAATCATTTAATCCCTCCATTAATTAATAACGCTTCGAAAATACTTATATTAGGCTCTTTTCCAAGCGTTAAGTCTATGGAAAAGGGTTTTTATTATATGCATTCACAGAATCGATTCTATCAAGTATTAGATGCGATATTTGACGAAAATATGTATCAAGGATCTATTGAATTAAAAAAAGAGACTTTGTTGCAGCTAAGGATTGCTTTGTACGATTCAATTGAATCATGTTCATTAAGTGGATCTAGTGATGCCTCTATAAAAGATGTTGTTCCTGCCGCTATTAAGGAACTTATTAAAGGTTCTTCTATTAAACACATTTTTCTAAACGGAAAAAAATCTTATGATATTTTTATTAAATATCATAGTGAACTAAAAGATATAGCTACTTATCTTCCTTCTACTAGTGCAGCGAATGCTAGATATAGTTTAAAAATGCTAGTAGATGAATGGAAAGTGATTAAAGATTATTTATAGAAAGAGGAGAGAAAATGAAAAAAGATCTTATTAAAAAATTAGTTCTTCCTTTATCTTATGTGATAATGGGTATATTATTTTGTATTTTTAAATCAGTTGTATCAGAATGGATATGTCGAGTAATTGGTATAATAATTACTCTATACGGAAGTATAAATCTAGTGCAAGATTTGAAAAATAAGAATGCAAATCTATATTTAACAGGAGATGTGGTAACGATTGGCTTTGGTGCCTTAATTATCGTATTATCATTTGTTATTGTAACAGTGATAAACATCTTATTAGGTGTTGTATTTATCATTTATGGATGCTATAAAATAGCCTTTGGTCAAATGGTAGGAAAAATTTCTAAATCAACCCTAATAATTGCATTAATTGATGGAGCTTTATACCTAGTTATTGGTATTTTATTGATTATTAATTCCGATTCTATTTATATTATTTTGGGTGTTATCTTAATGGTTGCAGGAATTATTGATCTAATTCAAATAATGAGCGCTAAAGGTCCATTTAATGAAAGTAAAACATCTTCAAAAGATGTTCTTGATGTAGAAGTTAAAGTGATAGATGATGAGGAGAAATAACACTCTCCTTTTTTTATTTACAAAAATTTTATTTTTAAAATGGATTGAAACCATATTTTTATAATGTTATTATATACTTAGTTGTGGGGTAAATATTGTAATTAACCTTGATTATAATGCGATTCAAAAGGGGGTATTTATTTTGAAAAATAAAATTATATACGGAACAGTTAATGTTTTATTACTTGCTTTGATTACAACTTGTTCTCTTGTTAACTTTAGCGGAAATTTTATTGTTGTTATATTAGGTGCTTTTCTTCTAGTGGGTTTTAATATATTATCTTTATTTTTAATGAAGAAAAATCTTGCTATCAAAGTTGAGAAAGCAGAAAAAGAAAATTTGCGTAAATCCGATTTCTTATTTGCTATGTCTCATAGTATTCGTACTCCAATGAACGCAGGTGTAGGCATGACCAAAATTGCACGTGATCATATTGAGGACAAAAATATCGTTAACGATTGTTTAAGAAAAATCGATTTATCTGGTAGAAACTTAGTAAGTTTAGTCAACGATATTATCGACTTTTCAAAGGTTGAAAAAGGAAAATATCAACTTTCAAATTCTGTGTTCTCAATTGAAGAACAATTAGAATATATTAAGATGATTCTTGGTAATGGCTTTGAAGAAAAAGGTATCAAAGTAACATTCGATACAACAAAAGCAAAATATGATTCTATATTTACAGACGAATTAAGATTAAATCAAATTTTATTAACTATTATTAATAATGCTATTGATTACAATCGAAAAGATGGTTTAGTCAACGTAGTGGTTGAAGAGATAGAAATACCAAATAGAGAAGATAAAGTAGATTTAGTATATAAGATTTCTGATACTGGTATCGGTATGAGCAAAGAATTTATTGCTAGAATATTCGATCCATATTCTCGTGAAGTAGATACACGTATCGATAGAGTTAATGGTTCAGGCCTTGGTTTAGCTATTAGCAAAAATTTAATCGACTTACTAGGAGGTACTATCGAAGTTAAATCAGAAGTTGGCAAAGGTTCTGAGTTTACTGTCAAACTTGAAGTTGAAATCGGTGGTAATGTCATTCATAAAGAAGAAGAAAAAGATACAATTAAGTTTAAAAATATGCATATCCTAGCAGTGGAAGATAATGAACTTAATTATGAAATCTTAAGTAAGACTCTAGAACAATACGGTATCACTATGGATCATGCTGAAAATGGTGAACAAGCAGTAGAAATTATGTCTAACGCAAAACCAAATCAATATAAACTGATTTTAATGGATATTGAAATGCCTAAGATGAATGGCTATGAAGCAACAAGAGCTATTAGAAAATTAGCAAATGCTAAAGTGGCTTCCACTCCAATTTATGCACTTACTGCTGATGCATTCTCAGAAGATATTAAAAAGGCTAAAGAAGCTGGAATGAACGGTCATATCTCTAAACCAGTAGATTTTAATAAAGTTATCGCAGTTATTAAAAAGAATAAGTAAAAATAAAATATCTCCTACAAAATAAGTAAGAGATATTTTTTTATTGATTTATGTATTCTCTAATGGAAGAACATGTTAGTTCATATTGAGCAGTAGTCTCATCTACTAGATGTTGAGGAGCTGGACCTACACCTCCTCTTAAAGCTTCAGTAAGTTCCATTATTGGTTTAAGTAATCCATCTAAACATAGATTTAAACATAAACCTTTAAGGGTATGAGCAGCTCGGAAAGCTTCTTCATAGTTCTTATCATTAAGTGAACTAATTAATAAATTGTAAGATGGATCATCTAAAAATTTTCTAATAAAGCGGTCGACAATTTTATCCATCATCAATCTTGATAATACTAGTTTATAGTCACCACCAAATTTATTGTAGCATTCTTCTAAAGTCATTTGAGTATCCCCTTTTTTATTATTATAATATTTGGTGAGGTAGATTTCAATAAATATCCTACATTGATCAGTTTCCTGTTAATTTAACAACTAAATGCAACAAAGTAAATAATATAATCGTTGCGACTCGTTGCAATTACATTTTAAATTTGATTTATAATAAAATTGCCTTCTTCGAAAAGGAAGGAGTGTTGCATTATGAAGAAGGGATTAAAACAATTAAATACAATTCAAAGAGCCAAATTACAAACATTATTAAAGGTCAAAAAATCATTACAAGAGATATCTGATGAATTAGGTGTTTCAAGACAAACTTTATATAGAGAAATACTTAGAAATTCATATCATGTTTCGAAAGATACTTTGTATGTTAAATCTTCTTGCATTCATTATTTAGAATGCCTTAAAGGTCAATCAAGACTCAAATTTGCATGTCCTAATAATTGCATCAAATATGAACCTGGAAGGCAAGATTGTTTAAAGAAATATCCATTTACATGCAATAATTGTCGTAAGAAAGCTAAATGTACTTTCTTACATTATTATTACGATCCAGAGAAGGCTTCTAATGAATATCATTTAAGACTTCAATGTGCAAATGATGGGCCTAAGACAAAAGAAGCAGATATAAAGAAAATCGATAAAATAGTTTCTCCTTTAGTAAAAAAGGTCAATCAGTAGAAGCAATATTAATGAATCATCCAGAAATAAATGTATCAGCTTTAACTATACGAAATTGGATTGCAAAAGGAATACTTAATTGTAAATTATCAGAACTAAGAATGACAGGAAGAAGAAAACCATCATCAAGTTATAATTATTCCAAAAAACATGATTATACTATTCTATCTTCAAAGAAGATAGGCCATAAATATACAGACTATCGTCTATATATGAGTGAGCATCCAAACGCACTTGTAATCCAATTAGATACGGTTATTGGTTGTATCGATGGTAAATACAGTGTTTTAACAATTCATATTGTTAATTATAGGTTTCAATTTGGAATTTTGTTAGAAGCTCATACTAAAGATGAAGTATTTAAGAAATTATCAGAATTATTCGCTTCTATGAAAGAAATTGAAACTGCTGATGGTATGCCTTTTTATTCAACTTTTACTGAAGTTATTTTAACCGATAATGGGCCTGAATTTGATGCCTTGCTTAATTTTTGTGATCAAGATTCTAACATTCATGTTTTCTATTGTCATCCTCTTTCATCATTTGAAAAAGGGGCATGTGAAAGAAACCATGTTCTAGTTAGATATATCCAATACAAAGGATGGACGTTTGATGGAATGAATCAAGATGATATTCAAAAATTATTTTCCAATATTAATTCTTATCCAAGAAAATCATTAAATGGAAAAACTCCTTACCAATGTGTTGAAGAAGATACGCGTTTTGGTAAAGAGTTTCTGGATCTTATTGGAATAAATAAGATTCCTTGTGATGATGTTATTTTAAATCCATCATTACTTAAGTCAATCAAGAAATAATTATATCCATTTTTATTTCTTAATTTAGTAGTCCGAAGAAGGCAAATAACCTATATACTCGTTGCATTTAGTTAAAAAAATTGTATTTTTAACTAATTCTTTTAAGTTGCGCTTCTTCAACTAATATTATAATTCATACGACGAAATTTGAAACATATTTATTTTTTCATATTAATTTTTTATTTTTTTTCTTGTTTTTACACATAAAAATTGCTATTTCGAAAAAACTTCAATTATATTATTTACTTTGTTGCATTTAGTTGTTTAATTAACCCATTGATCAGTTTCCTTTTATAATTATTTTTATCATTTTGAACAAAATTTATATTTTATGCATATAGTAGTATGAGGAAAATTTATGATAGGACAAGTTATTAATGCCTTAGTGACTCCATTTAATGAAAATGGGGAAATTGACTATGAAGAAGTTAGAAGGTTACTTCAAATTGGAAAAGAGAATTGTAACGATGCTTTTGTCGTGGGTTCAACTACTGGAGAAGGTACATCACTTTCGTTAGAAGAAAAAAGAAATCTATATATCTTTTGTAAGGAAAATACGTCTTTAGAATGTATTTATGCTTTAAATTGTTTATCCTTAAAAAAGGCGAAAGAGGAATATGATAATATTAAAGATTTAAATATTTCTTATTTTTTAATAGTGACTCCTTTTTATGTGCTTCCTTCACAAGATGGTCTTTTACTTTATTACAAAGAACTTGCCAAATATTTATCGCCAAGTAAAATTATTCTTTATAATGTTCCTAAAAGGACAGGTGTAAATCTATCTTTTTATACGATAAAAAAACTAATTAAAACTTGCCCAAATATCGTCGCCTTAAAGGAGTGTTCTACCGATAAAAATTTAATTCATCTACTAAAAAAGAACTTTCCTTCATTTTTAGTATTTATTGGAAACGATGATTATGTGTTTGAAGCACTTGAATCAGGTGCAGATGGGATTATTTCGGTTATATCGATAATTTATGGAAAAGAGATGCAAAGCATTATTAAAGATTATAAATATGGAATTAAAGCCGAACTTCTTATCTCTTATATAAAATTTATTTCCAGTATTGTATTTGCTTCATCTAATCCATGTGGTATAAAACATCTTTTAGAAAGAAGAGGAGAAAAGAGCATGAATTTACGTATTCCTCTTGTTAAGATAACATCAAATGATGATTCGTTTAATATTTTGCTATAAAAATCTTTTTTTTCTTTGAAATAAATAATTATTATTATATAATTATCACGTAATCGATGAGAAAGTGAAGGTATTATTTTTTTCTTTAGAGAGAATCTGGTTGGTGAAAGGATTTGAAAAGATTGTACTAGGCTACTTTGGAGATTTATGAATTGTCATCGTTGACTGCGTTAAAGTTTGAATTAAGTGCATATCAATAGATATGAAACAGGATGGTACCGCGATTTATTCGTTCCTGAAAAGGTACTTTTTTTTATGAAAAAAAGACAAAAAAATAGAAAGGAATATATACAAAAGGTGATATTTATGAAAAAAATGACATCTACAGAAATTAGAAACACATGGTTAAAATTTTTTGAATCAAAAGGCCACTATATCGAGCCAAGCGCATCATTAATTCCTCATAATGATCCTACTTTACTTTGGATCAACGCTGGCGTTGCTGCTTTAAAAAAATATTTTGATGGTTCTGAGATTCCTTCTCATACACGTATTACTAATGCGCAAAAAGCTTTAAGAACAAATGATATTGAAAATGTTGGAAAAACTGCAAGACATCACACATTCTTTGAGATGCTTGGAAATTTTTCTATCGGCGATTATTTTAGAAATGAAGTTATCCCTTGGGCTGTTGAATTATTAACTGACGAAAAATGGTTTGGTTTTCCTAAAGAAAAACTCTATATGACTTACCACCCAAGTGATACTGCAAGTAGAGATTTATGGATTAAAAATGGTATTGATCCATCTCATTTAATTCCTCTAGAAGGTAACTTCTGGGAAATTGGTGAAGGACCATGCGGTCCAGATACAGAAATTTTCTTTGATAGAGGAGAAAAATATGATCCAGAAGGTCTTGGAAAAAAATTGTTAGAAAACGATATGGAAAATGATCGTTATATTGAAATTTGGAACATTGTCTTTAGTCAATATAATGCCGAAGAAGGAGTAGATAGAAAAGATTATAAAGAATTACCTTCTAAAAATATTGATACAGGGGCAGGACTTGAAAGATTCTGTTGTGTTATACAAGAAACAGAAACTAATTTTGAAACTGATTTATTCTTCCCTTATATTGAACAAACCGCAACTCTAGCTTCTTTCCCTTATGAAGGTGAATATAAGATGGCATATCGCGTTATTGCTGATCACATTAGAACTTGTACGTTCGCTTTAGCGGATGGAGCAATGTTCTCTAATGAAGGAAGAGGTTATGTTCTAAGAAGAATTTTAAGAAGAGCGGTCCGTTATGGAAGAAAACTTGGAATTGAAAAACCATTCTTATTTGAACTTGTACCTACTGTTTGTGAAGTAATGAAAGGCTATTATCCTTATCTTTATGAAAAGAAAGACCGCGTTATGAAAATGATTAAAGCAGAAGAAGAGAAATTTGCTTCTACTTTAGCACAAGGCGAAGCGATGTTACGTAAAATATTAGGTTCTACATCAGGTGATTTAGAAGGTGTCGATGCATTTAAATTGTATGATACATTTGGTTTCCCAATTGAACTTACTTCAGAGATTTGCCTAGAAGAAGGAAGAAAAGTTGACCTAAAATCATTTGACGAAGAGATGAAGAAACAAAAAGAAAGAGCAAGAGCGGCTCGTGGTGATCTTCAATCAATGAACAAACAATCTAAAGACTTAATGGACTTTTCTTTAAAATCTGAATTTATTTATGATGATAAAATCATTGAATCAACTGTAATTGGTTTATTTAAGAACGGAGAAAAAGTAGATGTTATTGAAGATGAAGGAGAAGTAGTCTTTGATGTGACAAATTTCTATGCAACAAGTGGTGGTCAAGTTGCCGACACTGGCATTATTGAAAATGACAATTGTTCTATGGAAGTAGTTGATGTTTCCAAAGCTCCACAAAAACAATTCCTCCATTCAGTAAAAGTACAATTTGGAAGTGTAAAAGTTGGTGATAAATTCACTTTAAAATTAGATTTAGAAAGAAGAAAGAAAATCAGATGCAATCACTCAGTTGTTCACCTTCTTCAAAAAGCTTTACAAGTAGTTTTAGGTGACCATGTCCATCAAGAAGGTTCATTTGTAAGTGATGATTTATGTAGATTTGACTTTACTCACTTTGAAAAGATGACTTTCACTCAACTATGCCAAGTTGAAAAATTAGTTAATGAATATATTAATCAAGGTGCAGAAGTTAGTACTTTAGTTCTTCCTCTTGAAGAAGCTAAAAAATTAGGAGCTATGGCATTATTTGATGAAAAGTATGGCGATTTAGTACGTGTTGTCTGTATGGGTGATATTTCAAAAGAATTCTGTGGCGGCACGCACGTATCAAATACAAGAGAAATTGGATGCTTTACAATAGCTTATGAAGAATCAATCGCTGCTGGAGTGAGACGTATTGAAGGAAGAACTGCTCTTGCATCTTATGATATGCTCAAACAAAAAGAAGTTATTTTAAATTCTTTACAAAATTTAGTAAAAGCGTCATCTTATGGAGAAGTAGTGACACGTGTTTCTTCTTTACTTGAAGAAAATGCTTCTTTAAAGAAAGTTAATAATGATTTATCACAAAAAGTATCTTCTTATGAAGCTAAATTAATAAAAGACGAATTTGTTGTTGTTAATAACAAGCATATTCTCTTAAAGAAATTAAATAATTATTCAAAAGATATGTTTAATATCTTATTTGATTCTTTAAAAGTAGTATATGATGATGCAATTATCGTTTTGGCAAATTGTAGTGCAGATAAAGTATCCTTTATTTGTTCTGTTTCACCTAAACTTACTTCTACATATAAAGCTGGAAATATTATAAAGAAAGTAACCTCTATTTGTGGAGGATCAGGTGGAGGACGTCCTGATGTTGCTCAAGGTGGAGGAAAAGATGTTTCTAAAGTCGGAGAAGCATTTGCATCTATTTTAAAGGATTTTGAGTGATGAGCGGAAAAGTTCTAGGCCTTGATTTAGGGGAGAAAACTCTTGGCATTGCCGAATCGGATATACTTGGAATCATTGCGCAAGGAGTGGAAAATTTCCGCTTTGAATCGTGCAATTTTTCTAAAGCTTTAGAAAGAGTAAAGTATTATGTAGAACGTGATGAAATTAAAGAAATAGCTTTAGGCTTACCACTTCACATGTCAGGAGATGAATCAGATCACTCACTAATGTGTCGAGAATTTAAAGAAAAGATTGAAAGTGCTCTTCCTGATGTTAAAGTAGTTTTAATCGATGAAAGATGGACTACAAAACAAGCAACTAGATATTTATTAGAAGCAGATTTATCAAGAGCAAAAAGAAAAAAAGTCATTGACAAAATGGCGGCTGTTGTTATACTAGAAACATACCTAGCACAAAGGAGTTAATATGGAAGAAAACGGAAGATTTATCTTTGAAGACGAAAATGGTGAAAAAAAGGAATTAGAAGTATATTTTACTTATCATAGCGAAGAATTTGATAAAGATTTTATCGTATTTATCGATCCTGATGATTCCTCAAATTTAATTGCATGTGAATATAATGAAGAGACACATGAAGTATTCGACATCGAAAATGATGAGGAATATGATGAACTTGATAAAGTAATAGAAGCTTATCAAAATGATAAGATTAAATTTGAAGTAGAAGAATAGCGGAAGAACTTGTAATGTTACAAAACATTATAAGTTCTTTTTTTATAGGAGAGTAACTTTATTGTAAAATATCTTTTATTTTTCTATAATTAAATCTAGGAGGAATGAGCATGATTTATTTAGTTTATGGCGAACAATATCCACTTATAAAGAAACGTATTAACAAGATTGTTAAAGAATGTTTTAATGGTGAAATTGATGACTTTTCTTATATTAAATTAAATGGAAGAGAAGTTAGTGTCCAAGATATTGTTTCTGAATGCGAATTTATTCCTCTTGGTAGTGATAGAAAAGTTGTATATGTTTATAACGCATATTTTTTAGGGGCAATCAAAGAAAAAGTATCTATTGAAAGTGAACAAGATTATTCGCGCTTAGAAAAATTTTTAAAAGCATATTTTTCTTCTTCATCAAATATGGTAGATGTTATTTTTTCTTTAGAAAGTAAATCAATCAATAAAAAAAGTGCTATATACAAACTGCTTGAAAAAGAAGATAAACAAGCTCGTATTCTATTTGAAGAAGGATTAACAAAGGATACTTTAAGTCAAAATGGAATTGCTTATTTTCAAAAAAAAGGTGTAAAAATTAGCCAAGAAGCACTTACCTTATTACTAAATAAATTAGGTGAAGACTGTTCTTCCTTTATTCAAGAAGCAGAAAAGTTATGTTTATATAAAAAGGAAATAGATGTAAATGATGTACATCTTTTAGTTCCTACGCCTTTAGAACAAAATGCATTTTTACTCGCGGATGATTTGATCAATAATAAGATTAATGAGGCTATTAAAATATATCGAGATTTGCTTGTATTAAAAGAAGAACCAGTCAAATTGATCAATCTATTAGCTAGTCAATTTACTACCTTTAGTCAAATTTGTTATCTATATAAAATAGAAAAGTTATCGCAAGAAGAAATAGCTTCAAAACTTGCAATTCACCCATATCGAGTAAAGTTAGCATGTCGCAATTTTGTACGTTTATCTTATGATAATTTATTAAATATAATTTCTTATTTACAAAAATTAGATAATGATATCAAATCGATGAAAACCGATCCTTATATAGGACTTGAATTATTTTTTATTAATTTTGATGATATAAAAAAAGGAGTTTAAGCTCCTTTTTATAATGCGTTATGTTTTTTGACTATCTCTTTAATGTAGATATTATCTTTTTCCTCATAACCTTCACTAATAAATAATGTTTTATTTATCGCTTTATTAATCATTATAGTTGCGGGTGTAGTATGAATAACTATTTCATTTTCAATATAATGAAGAATCTTAGCATCTATATTTTCATCTTTTGATTCAAAAGTGGTAATGGTAAAGTTTCTTTCATTTTGAATATATGAAATTGTCGCAAGAACTTCGTCTTTCTTTTTTACAAGGAAAATGTTTTCATCATCTTGATATAAGTATCTTTCTTTACGTAACTCCATCACATCAAAAAAATCTTTTGTGGTAATAACTTTTTTTATGTATATTCCATCTTTTGAAATTTGATTTTCTTTTTTTAAGAACCATAAATCAAAACTTTCTGAATTATTGAGCATATAGAGAAAATTATCTTTAGCTTGATCGTAAGAAGAATAAAGATTCAATGTTAACTTTTTAATATTCTCACGTTCTGTATTTTTATCATTGCCACATTGATTTTTAAAGGTAGGAATATTTTCTTTTTTTACTAAAGAAGCGATATCACTTTCTCGAGCATAAATAAGAGGTCGTATAAAGGTAAGATTAGTATTGGAAAGAAACATTTTAGGAGAGAAAGTGGCAACTCTTCCTCCGTATAATTCGTTCATTAGTAGCGTTTCAATCGCATCATCGCCATGATGAGCAAAGGCTACTTTATTACAATTTAATTGATGAGCCACCTTGTTTATCGATGCTTTTTTCATCCTAGAACATATAGAACAAGGAAGTAGACCTTTTGAGGAACGATGAACATTTAATATTTTGTATACATCTGTTGCGTCTTCAATATAAAGAGGGAAATTATTCTTCTTACAATATTCTTGTAAAGGTTTAGTGTCGTTGCCTTCAAATCCTAAATCTAGAAAAATAGGGAAGAATTCAAATTTTTTATGAGGAAATTTTTGATAGATACTTAAAGCGTGAAGTAAGACCATGGAATCTTTTCCTCCTGATAAACCTAGAGCGATTCTATCTCCTTCTTGAATCATATTAAAATCTAAATCAGCTTTTCTAAGACAAGCAAGAATTTTTCTAAATGAACTCATAAATACTATTTCCTTTTTCTTAAGTGAATATATTATAATATATTTGCTAGCAAGGTGGTATTAAAAATGGATGGTATTTTACTTGTAAATAAACCTATAGGAAGCACTTCACGCGATGTTGTTAATGCACTTATGAAGAAATTTAATACAAAAAAGATGGGCCATACTGGAACACTTGATCCTTTTGCTTCTGGTGTATTATTAATAAGCGTCGGTAGAGGCACAAAAATATCAACGTATGTAGAAGGTTTAGATAAAGAGTATGTCGCAGAATTAACTCTTGGAAAGGATACTGATACTTTAGATTTAGAAGGAAATGTAATTGATGAAAAAGATGTTAAATTACCTCTAGACAAAGAAAAAATAGAACAAGTTTTTGCAAATTTTAGAGGAGAGATTACTCAAATTCCTCCTATGTATTCAGCTTTAAAAGTAGGTGGAGAGGAACTTTACAAAAAAGCAAGAAGAGGAGAAATTGTCGAAAGAAAAGAACGTCAAGTAACGATACATTCTTTAAAATTACTTTCTCTTCATGAAAATAAAATAATATTTAAAGTTGTATGCTCTAAAGGAACTTACATTCGTACTTTAGGTAATGATATTGCTCATAGTTTAGGCGAATGTGGCCATTTGACAATGCTTACAAGAACTAGGGTTGGAAAATATAAAATTGAAGATGCTAAAAGTATTGAAGATATTCAAGAAAATGATGTATATTCACTTGAGGATGCTTTATCCTATATGAGTCAAATTATTGTATCAGGGGATTTAGAAAAGAAAGTATTAAACGGAGTGGCGCTTAAACTTGTGGGTGAAGATTTATTGCTTATTAAGGACATTAACGGCAAAGCGCTTGCGCTATATAGAAAAGAAAGTGATGGAAAACATCATTGTTTACGAGGACTATTATGATAAAAGTTATTTATTTTGATATAAATAATCCTATTTCTTTGAAAGAGGATTTAAGTTTATGTCTTGGATATTTTGATGGTGTACATCTTGGACATATGAAATTAATTGAAGAAGCTAAAAAATCTCCTTTTAAAAAAGCGATGGTTACATTTTCTCTTAGCCCATATGACTTTCTTCATAATCAAAATAATAAAGTTATTACAACAGTTGATGATAAAAAAGAAATATTACAAAAGATTGGGTTTGATTATTTAATCGTTTTAATAACTTCTAAAGAGCTATTATCTCTACGTAAAGACGAATTTATCAATCAAGTTTTAAGAAGGTTTAATCCCAAAAAGATCGTTTGTGGATTTGATTATTCCTTTGGCTATAAAGCCGAAGGTGATGTTTCTTATCTTAAGTCGATTCTGAATGATATTGAGATAATCACTATTGATGAATATTTAGTTAATGACAAAAAGGCTTCATCAACACTAATTAAGGAATATATTGAAAATGGTAATTTAGATAAGGCTAATCAGATTCTTGGAAGACCTTATAAAATTAAAGGTATCGTCAAAAAAGGTAATCAAATTGGAAGGACTCTTTCTTTTCCTACAGTCAATGTAAAAATCAGAAATGATTATGTAGTACCTTGTTTTGGTGTCTATGCTACAAAGATTAAAGTAGAAGGTAAAGAATATATTGGTGTCACTAATGTTGGTATTCATCCAACTGTAGACAAATTGAATTGTCCAATCATTGAAACGCATATTATATCATTTAATCAAGATATTTATTTTGAAGAAGTAGAAGTGGAGTTTTACTCATTTATTAGAAAAGAAAGAAAATTTGCTTCTTTAGAAGAACTAAAAAATCAAATTGCTTCCGATAAAGAAAAAATTATTGCTTATTTTCAATAAACGCTTGAAAATTGATGAATAATTCTATATGATAATAGACGCGACTTATCCTTAGATAAGAGGATTACTCCATCCCTTTTCCAGGAATAAGTTAAGAAAAATGCTTAATAGGAGGATAAAAAAATGGCATTAACAAAAGAACAAAAAGCTGCGATAATCGCAAAATACGGTGAAAACGAAAAAGATACAGGTTCTACAAAAGTTCAAATCGCACTTTTAACAGAACAAATCAATGCTTTAACTGCTCACTTAAAAGAAAATAAACACGATGGTTCAGGCCGTAAGGGTTTATTCGTCTTAGTCGGTAAAAGAAGAGGATTATTAGATTACTTAGCAAGCAATGACTACGAAGCATATACTTCTTTAATCGCTGATCTAAAGATTAGAAAGTAGCAATGTTAAAACAAATCGAAAGATTTGTTTTTTTTTGACAACAAATTGCATTGTTATACATAATCGCTTATAATTATTCTAGAAATTTCAAGGGAAGGTGTTTAGATTATGAAAGAAATTCATTTATCTGATAGACTTGGTCATGTTACATCGAAAAAGATTGGCTTTTCATGGTTACATTTCTTTTTTGGTCCTTTTTATTGCTTTGCAAGATTACATTTTATTCTAGGTATTATTGAACTACTTGTTATATATTACTTTTTACCAATTCCAGGACTTGAATCCTTATCTGATGGTATTACTTCTTTAGTGGGATCAATGGTTAATGACTTAAGCCCATCATTTCAACAAAACTTAAATCGTGTTCTTCTTGTTTTTAGAAGAGGTAATTATGCATTTGTTTCTGGATTTTTCCTCTTCTTTATTCATTTATTCCTTTCAAATTATGTGATGGGATTTTTCTTAAGAAGAGATTTAAGAAAAAAGCAATTAAGACCTGTTCAAGAACAAGATGCTCGTCTATTAATCAAATATATGGTTTGCGATGAAAAAATCTCTCTTGCTGAATCTTTTGATTTAAGACAATCTTCTTCTTTCAAATCAGCAGAAGAAAGTTGGTATGAAAATAACGCTAAAAGGATTAAGGGTGATAGAGCTACTCGCTTTATGACACGATCTACAATTCTTTTCGCGGGAGATAAAGAAAATTTTGGTAAGAAAAAAGTGCCAGGAACACAAACTATTGAAATTGAATCCTGGAACGATAATTCATTTGGTGCATATAAAGAAAGCTTAAATAAAGAAACCAAACAAGATGACGAATTTTCTAACTTTACCGATTATAGTCAATTTATTCCACAAGAACAAAAAGAAATCAAAGAGGAAGAACTTGTTCTTACAGAACCTGTAACAATGGAAATTAAATCAAGCGATTTAAACGAAGGATTCTTTTCCTCAAAAAAAGAAGATAAGGACGATTTTTCATTCTAGTTCATTAAGTAATTTCTAGTGAAAACTATGAGATTACTTTTTTTATTTCTTTAATGAAAGGAAATAATAAGATATGAAAATAATAAAATTATTTGTTTCGATAAAAAGAAAATTTATTATATTGTTTTGTCAAAATAAAGTTAAAAATATATATTTTTATATTTGTTTGTGCTAAACTTTAATAGTTAAAAAGGAGATTAAATTTTAAATGTCAAAGAAAATTTTTGAATTAGACTTTGCAGGAAGAAAATTGAGCGTTGAAACAGGCGAAATAGCTAAACAAGCCGATGGTGCAGTTTTAGTTCGCTTGAATGATACCGTGATTTTATCCACAGTATGTGCTTCTGATGAACCAAAAGATGGCGATTTTTTCCCTTTAACCGTAGGTTATGAAGAGAAACAATACGCAGTTGGTAAAATTCCAGGAAGCTTTTTAAGAAGAGAAGGACGTCCAGGTGAACATGCAACTTTAACAGCACGTTTAATCGATCGTCCAATTAGACCTATGTTTTCTGATGGTTTTAGAAATGAGGTTCAAATCGTTAACACAGTTATGTCAGTAGATATGGACTGTACACCAGAAATGACCGCGATGTTTGGTTCTTCATTATGCTTAGGAATTTCTGATATTCCATTTGATGGTCCAATCGCTGGTGTTTATGTTGGTAGAGTCGATGGAAAATTCATCATCGATCCAACAGTTGAAGAAAAAGAAAAATCAGACTTGTTTTTAGCGGTTGCTGGTACAGAGAAAGATGTAAACATGATTGAAGCAGGTGCTAACCAACTTTCAGAAGAAGTTATGTTAGACGCTATTATGTTCGGTCATGAAGCAATTAAAGAATTATGCCGTTTCCAAAAAGAAATTATTAAAGAAATTGGTAAAGAAAAAAGACAAGTTAAACTTTATGAAGTATCTAAAGAAATCAATGATCATGTTCGTGAAGTAGCGCAAGAAAGATTAGTTAAAGCAGTATCAATTGTCGATAAACTTGAAAGATATAGTGCTATTGACAAGATTAATAACGAAGTCAGAGCTTTCTATGAAGAAAAAGAATATAAAGATCAAAAAGAAAAGAATGCAACTATGATGCAAGTTAATGATATTCTTGAACATATTGTTGCTGAAGAAGTAAGAAGATTAATTACTGAAGAGAAGATTAGACCAGATGGTAGAAAGGTAGACGAAATTCGTCCTCTTGATGCACAAGTTGATCTTTTACCAAGAGTACATGGTTCTGCAATGTTTACTCGTGGACAAACTCAAGTTATTTCCGTTTGTACATTAGGTCCTAAAACTGATGAACAAATTATCGATAACTTATCTCCAGAAGATTCTAAACGCTGGATGCATCATTATAATTTCCCACCTTATTCAGTTGGTGAAATTGGAAGAATGGGATCTCCAGGAAGAAGAGAAATTGGTCATGGTGCTTTAGGTGAAAGAGCATTATCATATGTTATCCCTTCAGAAGAAGAATTCCCATACACAATTAGATGTGTCGCGGAAGTTGTTGAATCAAATGGTTCATCTTCACAAGCTTCTATCTGTGCTTCATGTATGGCCTTAATGGCAGCAGGTGTTCCTATTAAAGCACCAGTTGCAGGTATTGCTATGGGATTAATTTCATCAGGACCATTAGATGGAAATCATCCATATACAATTTTAACTGATATTCAAGGTATGGAAGACCACTATGGCGACATGGACTTCAAAGTTGCTGGTACTAAAGATGGTATCACCGCTTTACAAATGGATATTAAAGTTAAAGGTATTACTAAAGAAGTTCTTGCTGAAGCATTAGCACAAGCTCATAAAGCTAGAGAAGAAATTATGGCTTGCATGATGAAAGCAATTTCTAAACCAAGAGAAGATGTTGGAAAATATGCTCCAAAAGTTGGTCAAACAAATATACCTGTTGATAAGATTAAAGATGTTATTGGTTCTCAAGGTAAAGTTATTAATGACATTATTGAAAAATGTGATGGCGTTAAGATTGATATCGATGACAATGGTCACGTTGTAATTTACCATATGGAAAGAGAACCAATTAATAAAGCTCTTGCTATGATTGAAAATATCATTCGTGAAGCAAAGGTGGGCGAAATTTATGACGCTAAAGTCGTTCGTATTGAATCATTTGGTTGCTTTGTAAATCTATTTGGTGATGTTGATGGCTTATGTCACGTATCTCGTCTTGCTTGGGAAAGAGTCAACCATCCAAAAGATGTGGTTAAATTAGGACAAACTTTAAAAGTTATTGTTACTGATATTGATGAAAAGGGAAGAGTAAATGTTTCTCATAAGGAATTTGCTCCTAAACCAGTAAAAAAAGAAACTCCTAAAGTAGAAGAAAATAACGAAAAAGCTGAATAAAAAAATAAATCTAGAATCAATCTTCGATTCTAGATTTTTTATTTTGTTGGTTTTTAATATTATTTTTATGCTTTTTTGATAATATTTTAATTAAGAATATAGTAAATACAATAATTATTCCAAGATTAAATCCTAGCATATCAATTCCAATATCGCTTAATGCACAAGTTCTTTCTGGTGTAAAATATTGAATGATCTCACTTAGGCAAGCTAGATATAATCCGCTACACTCGGATAGGATTAAAGAGATATGAGTTTCCTTTTCATTTAAAGTTGAAATCAAGAATAAGGAAAGGAATAGGGCGTTAAGTGTAAACAACAGAAAGTGTCCGAAAGCTTTTCTAATTATTAAAGTAAAGGATTTGATTTCTTTGGCAAAATCTTTGTTGATTACACTTATATATAATCTAAGAGAAAATGATTCATCTTCATCAGAACTAATTATATCAATATAACAAGATCCTTTTTGGAGAACAGAAATAGTGTTATTATCATAAACTTTGATAATAGATGGATTTGAAGATGTTATACGCACATCCTTTAAAGTAGTGGATGAAAAATAGTCTAAATCAATATTGTAAGAACATTTGTTTTCAAGAAGAAATGTATCATCTTGTTGTTTAGCTTTAATACTAGCGTTAAAACCCAAATGATTTTTTACTTTTAAAGTGACGATAGACTCTAGAGAATCATCATATAAAGAAATTGCTTTAATAGTAATTAAAGGAGCGCTTTTCTTTAAGATAGTAACTTTTCCTTCATTACTTATCTTACAAGAAGGATAATCAGTTTCGTATTTTACAAATTTAAAACTTGTATTGGATGGGTAATAAGATACATTTAAATCATATGTTTGGCCTACATAAATATCTTCATTAAGATTTATTTTTAATGAGTCGATATCAATAAGAGAATCATCGGTTTTTTGCTCAACTTTTATATAATTAAAAACTTCCTTATTTGCATTAGAAAATGCGTATAGTTGATATGGTTCTGAAGAGTAATTTTTAATATGTAATATGTTGTTATCTATAAGTTCTAAAGATCCATTGTCATATACAAAAGTTGAATCATCTTTAATATAGTAAGATACTGTTTTATTCGTGGTGTTTTCAGGAAGGATAGTTGCATCTAAATAAATATATTCTCCTTCTTTTATTGTTAAGGTATTGTTAATAATAGATGAAGAAGAAATAGATAAAGAAGTTGGTAAAACATCTTCTACTTCTAAAAGGAACTCTTTTTCTAATAATATATTTTTTTCAGGAATAGAAAGCGAACTTTTTAATGTGACTTGTCCTTGTTTTAAACAGTTTACAAATCCTTTTTCGTCGATTGTTGCAATAGATGAATCAGAACTTTCAAAAGTCACATTTTTAAAAGTAGAATTTTCAGGAAGCACCTTATATTCTAAAAGGAATGAAGATGAAGTGAAAGATTTATTCACTTCTTTTACTTCTAAAGAAGTAGGGTAAACATTACGCGAGTAAATGTTCTTGGTAGCATTGTATACGCTACTTATGATATTGCTTACAAAATTTGATTGTGAGGAAGAAGAACTTCCTGGAAGAGCAGCTTCGCTTAGTATAATTATTGAAGTTAATAGAAAAAGAAGGAAATTAGTTCTTTGGAATATTTTCTTTTTATCCATGAATAAATCCTCCTTTTATAATATATTAGATAGATTGATCGTTATTTTTATCAACATTATCTTCAACTACTTTAATCTCATCTAATCTATCTTCTATTATATCCCTTTCTTCATCATACTCATCATCGATTTCACCAACTAATTCTTCAAGAATGTCCTCCATAGTGATTAGACCAACAATTTTACCAGTTTTTGACTTAACAAAAGCCATGTGTTGCTTTTCTTTTTGGAAAGTTTTGAGTTGACGAGAAATCTTGATGCTATTTTTTGTCCATAAAGGATTAACGATGATAGAATTTAGATCTTTTTCGTTGTTTAGTAACATTTCATAGAATTCTTTTTGATAAATGATTCCATATATTGAACTATATTTATTGTTCTTAGCAATAGGAATACGTGAATAATTATATGTTTCGAATACTTCTTGAATCGTTTCTAGAGAATCGCTATTTTTTACAAACACAATATCTCTACCTTTAGTCATAATATCTCCTACGAGCAAATCTCCATATTCGATAGTATTAAGAATTAAATTTTTTTCTATTCCATTAAGTATTCCTTCATCGTGGATTTCATCTACTAAGATTTCAAATTCTTCTTCAGTCATAGTAGGTTGGCTCTTAATACCAAATAACTTTCTAATGCCCTTGCTAAGTAAATCGAATAACCAAGCAAAAGGGAATAAAATATAATAACAAATTAAAAGTGGGTAAGCAAAAATCAACGCCATATTTTCAGCGAGTGACTTAGATATTGATTTTGGAAATATTTCACCAAAGATTAAAACAGCAAGTGTAACAATAACAGTTCCAAGTGTTGCTCCAATATTTGTATAGTAGTTTACAAATACAATTGTGGCAATCGTTGTGCCAACGATGTTAACGATATTATTACCAATCAAGATAGTGGTAATTAATCTATCGTAATTATCTCTTAATTTTAATGCAATGCGAGCACTACGCTTATTTTTTGCTAAATTTTTCATTCTAATAACAGACATTGATGTAAATGCTGTTTCAGATGCAGAAAAGAAAGCAGATAGAAATAATAAAATGAATAAACAAATAATATAAATATAGGGGTCCGGCATGTATAATTTTTCTCCTTGTTACATTTAAATATAATAGCATAATGAAAAAATATATTCAATGAGGAAGAATAATGTTAAAAGAAAACAACATTAATAAATAAATAAAACAAAAAAATCAATTTTAATTTAGATTTATTTATTTTTTTCTATTATTTAGTGATAAAAATTATTCTATTTGTAAGCGCTTTTATGATAGAATATTTTTATAAGAAAGGGGAATAAAATTCATTATGAAAAAAAATAATAAAATTTTTGCGTGTTTGAGCGTAGCCGCTATGCTTGCCACAGTTACTTTTGTTTCATGCTCGCAAAATAAAACACCTGCAAATAAAGAACAAAATAACAATCATATTAATGAAAATGTTCAAGATGCAGTTTCTCAAAAAATGTTACGAATTCATTATCATAGGGATGATGGTGCGTATTCTGAATGGGATATTTGGTTATGGCCAGAAGGTGGTGCTGGAGATGCAGTTAAATTCACTAAAACCGATGACTACGGAGTTTACGCGGAAGTAGATCTTGAAAGTGGAGCTTATGCTGGTGCTACTAAATTTGGTATTATCATTAGAAAGCCAGACTGGTCTGCAAAAGATGCTTCCGGAGCAGATCGTTTCTTCGAAATTCCTGCAGATGTAGGAGATCAAGGATATGATATATATTTATATGGTGGTAAAGAAGATATTTATACAAGTCCAGATGAAGCACAATCTTCTGCATTAAATAATGCATATTTCCAAGATATAACTACTGTAAAAGCTGATATCTTCTTAGGAAAAACAGAACATACATTAGTTGTTTCCGATATATCTTTATATGATGGGGATACAAAAATTGATATTTCCAATGTAGTAATAACTTCTGATTCTATTACATTTAAAGTACCTGAAGGAGCTATTTCTTACTCTGGTCAATACACATTAAAAGTCAAATTTGATGCTGGAGTTGCATCTTGTAATGTTTCTTTAACTTCTTTATATGATGATAAGGAATTCTATGATGCTTACACATATTATGGTGATGACCTTGGTGTAACATTCAACAAAACAAGAACTGCTACTACATTTAAGATTTGGGCGCCAATTTCTAAATCTGTTATTTTAAATATTTATGAAAGTGGCACACCAAAATCATTATCAAATGCATTTGGAAGCGATGCGATTTATAAACGCATTGAATTAAAGAAAGAACAACAAGGTGTATGGGGTGCAACAATCAATGAAAACTTACACGGTAAGTATTACACATACACTGTTGATAATGGATACGCTGTTAATGAAGTAGTAGATCCATATGCAAAGAGCTGTGGTGTTAATGGCTTAAGAGGATGCATTGTTGATTTCAAAGCAATCGATGAAGAAATTCATTGGAACGAAGTATCTCGCCCAAATAATATCACTAAACCAACTGATCAAATTATTTATGAAATGCATATTAATGATATGACTAATAGTGAAACTGCTGGTACTAAAGATATGGAATTTGATGGAAAATCATATACAGCAAAGAAACTACGTGGTAAATATCTTGCTATGTCGCAAACAGGTACTACTTATACTGATGGCACAACAACGGTTACAACCGGTTTAGATCACTTAAAAGAATTAGGTGTAAACACTGTTCAAATCCAACCAATTTATGATTTCTCTTCCGTAGAAGAATTTGGTTCTAGCAAAGGATATAACTGGGGCTATGATCCACTTAACTATAACTGTCTAGAAGGTTCATATTCAGTTAATCCAGAAGATGGTTTATCTAGAATTAAAGAATTTAAAGCAACAATGAAAGCATTCTGTGAAGCAGGAATCAATGTTAATATGGACGTTGTTTATAACCATACTGCATCAACAGAAAATACAAACTTTGAAAAGATTATTCCAGGTTACTATCATAGAATGACAGAAGCTGGTAAATATTCAAATGGTTCCGGATGTGGAAATGAAATGGCTTCTGAAAAACCAATGTATCGTAAATTCGTTGTTGATTCATGTAAGTTCTGGTGTGAAACATACAACATTTCTGGTTTCAGATTTGACTTAATGAAATTACTAGATACAGTTACATTACAACAAGTATATGAAGAATGCGCTAAAGTGTATCCACAAGTAACCGTTTATGGTGAACCTTGGACTGGTGGAACATCAACTGACACATATGTTGGTGTTGATCAAACTACAGTAATCGGTACTAAGGGTGTCGGTGCATTTAACGATCAAATTAGAAACTCAATTAGAGGTGGAAATGATCAAGGCGCTACTGGTTGGATTCATAATGGAACAACTGGTGTACAAAAGATTGTTGATGGTATTAAAGGTACATTCTACGGTGGATATATTAACGCTGAAAAAGTTGTTAACTATGTAGCATGTCATGATAACTATTGTATTAACGACCAAATTGAATATTCAAGTGATGGTTCAAATAAGAACAATAAGATCACTCAATCAGATGCAATGATCACATTAGCGGAAGGTATTCCTTTCATCTACGAAGGTGATGAATTCTGTAGAACAAAGAATATCTACCATACTACTATTAAAGATGGTAAAGATGAAGCAGGTCAAATTATTCATAATACATATAATGCACCACTTTATAACACAATTAACTGGGCAGATAAGATTACTAACTTAAAAGTTAATAATATTCATAAAGATCTATTCAAGATTAGAAATGATTATGAAGGATTTAGATACGCTAAAAACAGTGAAATAGCTGAAAATGTTACTATTTTATCACAAGGTAAAGTTATCGCTTATAAAGTTAAATCTGGCGATAAAGAATTAGTAGTCGTTCACTCACAAGCTGGTGGAGCTTATAATTTACCTGGCTCATATAAATTATTATTCAATAATGTTGATGGCTTAGTTAATTCATCTACTAGTATTACTGATTACATGCTTCCTGTAAATGGAACTGCGGTATTTGTTAAATAAGGGAGGAAAAGAAAATGAAAAAGACTATAACATTATTACTTGCTTCCTTAGTAGCAACAACAGGCATTTTAGCAGGCTGTGGAAAGAAAAAAACCGATCCATCCACTTCAAGTTCAAATTCAACTACAAGTTTAACTTCAACTTCAACTAATGAAGTAACAAGTACAGTCACATCGCAAACAATAACATCAAATCCATCAACTACGATTCCACCTGAATCATTCGTAGAAGTTGGAGAATATACCATTACTTGGATTAATGGTATTGGATCATCTTATCAATTAGTAGATGGTGGGGTATTACCAGGAAAAGCAAATGGAAACGATAAAATTGAATTTAAATTAGCATTAGCTTATGGATTTGAAGTTGCTCCTAATGTAACAGCAAACGATGTAACATTAACTCCTGTAGATGGTGTTTACTCATTTGTTGTCACTGGAAATACAACAATCAAAGCAGCAGACTTAGATGTTAATTATGATGAAGTTATTGAATATTCTTCATATTATCTTCAATTAGGTAGCCAAGAATTTGTAAATAAAGAAGAAAATAGATTTATTGTTGATAAATATCCAGTATATTCTAATGAACAATACTATTTTGAAGATATTGATTTCAATATTGGTGATACATTCAAGGTTTATGATAGCGTAACATCAGCTGTATTAACAAACTATGAAAAAGTTGATGGAGTATTACCAACTGGCTCAGTAGCGGCTGATGGAACATTTACTTGTACTGAAAAAGGTACATATGCTATGTAC
This sequence comes from Erysipelotrichaceae bacterium, assembly GCA_022772105.1. Taxonomy (GTDB): domain Bacteria; phylum Bacillota_I; class Bacilli_A; order RFN20; family CAG-449; genus UBA3210. The sequence goes on from JALFBO010000004.1 coordinate 28,651, forward strand.
ATAAAAGTAACTGGTGGAGAAACTCTAGTATATGTAGAATGCTACAATGAACGTGAAATTAAAATTACTGGAGTTGAAGCAGGCTATACATATTATGTTTGGTCATGGGGTGGCGAAAAAGCTAACACATGGTTACCAGGTGTATTAGATGGAACAACATTTACATTTACTCTTCCAAAACGTGCTTCTGGCTTCTTAATTGCTCAATTTAATGATGGCTTAGCAATTGAAGATGCTTCTTGGGATGTTAAGATTAAACAATCAGAAGATATGGCTCCTGTTAAAGGTGTAAGCTCTTATCCAGTTGTTTGGAAAGTTGGAGCTTAATTAATTTCTTAAATTAATAGGTATGTTTTGGTTCTCTAAATAAAATTGGGGAAACTTTAGGAAAATGTCTCAAATTGATAAGGGACAGCCAAATAAAAATAATCAAAAGAATGGGGGGAAGCTACAATGGTAGCAACCCTCATTTTTCTTTTGTCTAAAAATAAATAATGCTCATGTATTATTTTAATATAAATTTGTTTTGTCATTCATACATACTAGATTGATAAAGCAAATTTAAAGGTGTAACATAATATTAGATAAAGAAATTGAGACATTTATCATATTTATTTTATTTATGAAAGGAATATAAGAATATGGGAAATAAATTCTTAAGATTATTTTTAATAGTGATTTCATCTTTTGCTGCTTCTGTTGGACTGGCGTCATGTGGTAATACATATACTCCTAGTTATGATAATTTATCTTTTACAGTCATTAGTGAAGAAGAAAAAATTTGTGAAGTAAACGGATATAAGAAGTATTATAACGATGAAAGAGATAATAATATTTACATTCCTAAAATGTGGAATGACTACAAAGTAACATCAATTGGCGAATCTGCTTTCTTTGGTTGCGAATCTTTAAGTTCAATCATGATACCAAATAGTGTAACCTCAATTGGCGGCTCTGCTTTCAGGAAATGTACCTCTTTAAGTTCAATCTCAATTCCAAAAAGTGTAACCTCAATTGGATTCGGTGCTTTCCTTGATTGTACCTCCTTAAGTTCAATCGTGATACCAAATAGTGTAACCTCTCTTGGCGGTTATGTTTTCCATGACTGTGCCTCCTTAAGTTCAGTAAAAATAGGAAATGGTGTAACCTCAATTGGAGACGATACTTTTTATGGATGCAGCTCTTTAAGTTCAATCGTGATACCAGGTAGTGTAACCTCAATTGGCGAAAGTGCTTTCAATCTTTGTACCTCCTTAAGTTCAATCGTGATACCAGATAGTGTAATCTCAATAGACCGCGCTGCTTTCCAAAGATGTTCCTCTTTAAGTTCAGTAACAATAGGAAATGGTGTAACCTCTCTTGGCGAGCTTGCTTTCTCTTTTTGTCCATCCTTAAGTTCAATCGTGATACCAGATAGTGTAACCTCAATAGGCAGCTCTGTTTTCTATAGTAGTAAGTCCTTAAGTGATGTATACTATATTGGTTCAGAAGAACAATGGAATGCTATTAGTATTGATTCGACTAATGATGAATTAAATTCTGCTACTATCCACTATAACTATGTAGGTAAGTAACTAATCTTTTATAAAAAGATGTTATCATCTTCAATTCCAAGTAATTTTATTATAAAATTGTACATGTATATGACTCCTTTCTTTGCTTATTTTTAGACAACTTAATTATAAGAAAAGTCATATACTTTTTTAATGGAAAAAACAAAATAAAAACTTATCAAACAAGTGGGGGATTATTTTGACCCCAAAAATTTGATAAGCGAAGCGTTCCCCAATTTCATTTAGAGAAACCTAAAAATAAATAATGTTCATGCATTATTTTAATATAAATTTATTTTGTCTTTCATACAAATTGGATTGAAGGAGCGAATATAAAGGTGTAACATAATATTAGTCAATGAAATTGAGACATTTATCATGCTTATTTTATTTATGAAAGGAATATAAGAAAATGGTTAATAAATTATTAAGATTATTTTTAATAGTGATATCATCTTTTACTGCTTCTGTTGGAATGGCGTCATGTAGTGTAAATAATATGTTTCATAGACATAAATATAATAAACAAGTAATAATAGATGAATATAAAGCAAGTGATGCAGATTGTGAACATGCTGGAACATATTATTACTCTTGTAGTTGTGGCAAACTTGGGACAGAAACATTTGAATATGGAGAACCATTAGGACATAATTGGTGTTATGAATATTTTCAAACATTAGAAGGAGAATTTTATCAAATCGTAACTTGTTTTAGATGTGATGAAAAAGAAAAAAGAACCATTCAAAGTGTTAATAATTTATCATTTGCAGTCATTAGTGAAGAAGAAAAAACTTGTGAAGTAATCGGATATAGGAAGTATTATAACGATGAAAGAGATAATTATATTTGCATTCCTAAAATGTGGAATGACTACAAAGTAACCTCAATTGGCGACTTTGCTTTCGAGTTGTGCTCCTCCTTAAGATCAATCGTGATACCAGATAGTGTAACCTCAATTGGAAAATGTGCTTTCGAGTGTTGCTCCTCCTTAAGATCAATCGTGATACCAGATAGTGTAACCTCAATTGGCAACTCTGCTTTCTGGTGTTGTTCCTCCTTAAGTTCAATCGAGATACCAGATAGTGTAACTTCAATTGGCAACTATGCTTTCTATTATTGTCGCTCCTTAAGATCAGTAACAATAGGAAATAGTGTAACCTCAATTGGCAGAGGTGCTTTCTATGAGTGTACCTCCTTAAGTGATGTGTACTATATTGGTTCAGAAGAACAATGGAATGATATCAGTATTGGTTCTAGTAATGATAGATTAAAATCTGCTACTATCCACTATAACTATGTAGGTAAGTAACTAATCTTTAATAAAAAGATGTTATTATCTTCAATTCCAAGTAATTGTATTATAATATTGTATATGTATATGACTCCTTTCTTTGCTTATTTTTAGACAACTTAATTATAAGAAAAGTCATATACTTTTTTAATGGAAAAAACAAAATTAAAAACTTATCAAACTAGGGGGATTATTTTGACCCCCAAAAATTTGATAAGTAAACGCTCCCTAATTTTATTTTAAGAACCTATGTTTTAAAAGGCGTGCCTATTTTTTTATTTTCGTTTTTGGTGTATTATAATAAAGAAAGGTGAAAAATATATGTTATATAAAATTTCTCAAGAAGTACAACAAGCATTAAAAGAAAATAAACCGGTAATTGCCCTAGAATCAACAATTATTTCTCATGGGATGCCTTATCCACAAAACGTGGAAACAGCATTAAAAGTGGAACAAATAATTAGAGATAATGGATGTATTCCTGCAACGATTGGAATTATTGAAGGAACTCCAATTATTGGAATGAGTAAAGATGAAATTGAATTATTTGGAAAAACTCCTGGTATTTTAAAAGCATCAAGAAGAGATCTCCCAGTTATTATGGCTAAAAAATTATGGGGAGCAACAACTGTGGCAACCACTATGATTCTTGCTTCTATCGCGGGAATAGAAGTCTTTGTTACAGGTGGAATTGGAGGAGTTCATAAGGGA
>JALFBO010000029.1 GCA_022772105.1 Erysipelotrichaceae bacterium
CTTTTGCTGGATTAGATGCGAACACTAATTTATATATTCTCTCTTTGATTATAGGAACTTCCTTTTTTCTTCTTTCAACTCTTTCATCCGCTATTAGTTTTTCTTTCTTATAAAGAGCTTTTATTTATATTTTCTACTTCACTTAACATATTAACTCTTACATCATTTTCTTCTATTATATTGTTTTCTTTTTTTGAAACAGTATTTATGTTTATGAATTTACCATGAATATTGTTATAAGCATTTATCCAATCTCTTAATGTTTCTCTATTTAATCTTTTCTCTTTTGCAAAGGTTGCGATCTCTTTCCTAGATAATTTACATTTACTACACTATTCGTATCTTTCTTGATCTTCATAAAATCTTCTTTTTTCAATTTTTATTTCTATTAAAAAATACCTCCTATGTCTAGGATAACTATTCATTTCATTTTTTTTAAGTTATTAATTTTGACGTATACATCAAAAAGTACAAAAAAACGCAATATTTCTATATTGCGTCAATCTTCTTGAATTGGTGGACCCTTGGAGATTCGAACTCCAGACCCACTGATTAAGAGTCAGTTGCTCTGCCAGCTGAGCTAAGGGTCCATTTGCTTTAAAATAATAATATATCTAAAAGCAATTTTCAATACTAAAACAATTATTTGTTAATTATTTTTCGTTTAATATCGATTTTATTTTTTGAATAATCATATCGGAAGCCACTTTATGACCATAATCATTAGGTACAATAATATCGGCATAACGTTTTGTGGGTGAAACAAATAGATGATACATTGGTTTAACTGTGGAAAGATATTGGTCTATAATACCATTAAATTCTCTTCCTCTTTCAATCATATCTCTTCTAATACGTCTTATTAAACGGATATCTTCATCGCATTCAACAAATATTTTAATGTCTGATAAAGAACGAATTCTTTCATCCTCTAAAACAAGAATTCCATCTAAAATAATTACTTTCGCTGGTTCAATAAGATCATATTTATCGCTGCGTGATTGAATCACAAAATCATAGATTGGTTTATTAATTGCTTTACCATCTATTAGTGAATTTAAATGTTCAATTAATAAATCATTTTCTAAAGATGAAGGATGATCATAATTAGTCTTTTTTCTTTCTTCTAAAGAAAGATGAGATTGATCCTTATAATAATCATCATGTTTAATAATGATGATGTCTTCTCCTTCTAATGCTTCTTTTATTTCATTAACTACAGTAGTTTTTCCACTTGCTGAACCACCTGCAACAGCGATAATAATAGGTCTTTTCATAATCTAAATTTCCGTTCACTTCATTATACATACCAAATAGGAAAAATTTCAACAATATGGTCATTTTATTATTTTATTGCATATACTTAAGCGAGGTACTTATATGGAGAAAAAAGGTTTAGTAAGCTTGTATGTAGCTTCCAAAGATGATACCGTGGAATCTATTTGTGAAAAACTAAAAATAGAAAGAGATATTTTATATCGTTATAATCCGTTACTAAAAACTGTTCATGTTCATGAAAATATGCCTTTAACAATCGTTTCCTTTTTTAAAGAAGAAGAGTTACCTATTAGAAAAGAAGATAATCTAGAAGTCACGAAAAAAGGATACGAAGATGAAACTGAAGAAGTAAAAAAGCCACCTGTTTCTAATAAAAAAGAATTAAATAGATTATTAAGAGAAATCGCATTCTATTTAAAAGAGGGACTCTCTTCAAATACTTTCTACGAAGAAAATATTGCATCAGTCAGTGAAGAGTTAGAGGAGTTATACAAAGATTTAACGACGATATTTAAGAAATTAAATGATGAGAAATACAAACAAAAATTTATAAATTTTCTAAAAGAATTTGAAAAACAATATTTCGAAGCAATTAATATTATTAAAAAGAAAGATCCGGAGTTAATCAAACGATATCAAAAGAATTTAGAAATAATAACCTCCGATCTAGTAGCCTTTTTAGAGGAAGTTGAAGGAGAAATTAATAAGCCAAGCATTGTTGAAGCAATAAAGAGGCTTAGTGAGTTATTCCAATTATTTGCTTTAAAAATATCTACACTCCGCTTTAAGACAGCACAGACTGTATTTAGAGAGATTCTTCATCAAATGGATTTATTAAGTGAAGCAATTGTGCTAGATGAAGAAAAGCAAATTGGTGTTAAAAAAGACAAAGCCTAATAAGAAGCTTTGTCTTTTATATTCAAGTATTAAAAGTAATCAATACCTTCTATTTTTTTATTATTATATTCATTCTTTTCATAATCCCAATAAGGATCTTTTTCGCCAAATAAGCCAAAGCCTTGACGCTTTGCATATTCAAAGGCGTTAGTGAAATATGAACTATAAGGAACATCTTTCCATTGCAATTCTGGACTAATATCCTCAACTGAACATTTTTCAGATAGACCATATTTTACAGTTAAGAAATTTGACATTACATATCTTCCAGTATAATCATTTCCTTTAATATCTTGTCCTCCATAACAGAAAACAAATCCCATGATTCTTCCTCCATAGGAATCTTGTAATGATCCATCTAAATTAGTTTGGACATATAACTCTTTAGCGCTATGTAATAGTTTTGTTGTATATTCTTTAGCAGGATATCCCCATTCCTCAATATTACCAGGATATGATTCAGTAGTATCTATAGCTTGATATCTAACTTTTACCACATCGCCATTACTAACATCGGCAATATCAGATAGTTTAACAGTATTACCATCAAACACAAAAGAAGGTGGGAAATGGAAATATGATGTATCTCCATCAATACCTCTATATAGATTAATTCTAATTGTTCCTCCTGATCCAATTAATGCTTTAGAAGAATTGTATTTAGCAAATGGCACTTCTAACCAGTCTTCATTTAATTGAGGACCTAACAATAACTCTTCAGGAGTAACAGTATTTTCAACATTACCTAATAATTTAGAGTATTCCTTATTATATTTAATCCATGAATATGTATCAAATAGTAATTTATTGTCTTTTAATGTTTCTGGAAGTAAATGATCAACTTTTCTAACGAATGTACAATCTTTTCCCCAGTCAGTTCTAAAACCAATATTTCCAAGAACATCAACAATATTACCTTCCTTTACTAAAGCAATACTTTGTTTTCCTTGGAAAGTAAAGGTTGAAAGAGCATCAGCTTTTTCAATCAGAGCTTCATCTGCTTCATGACCAACAATAACATAAGTAGATTTAGCTTTTAATGTTCCTTTTAATTTATATGCATATGTTGGAACTAAATCTGCAGTGGTATAAATATATATTGAATAAGCTCCTAAATCAACATCATTATCAGTAAAATTATATAATTCTAATGCCCTATTTGATGATGATCCTTCAAAATATTCTGAAAATATTACTTCTGTTGATGAAGAATAAGAAGCTTCTTTTAAAGTAGATTTATCTTCTTCAAGAAGATTCTTTGTCGCGGAATCAGAAGGGGAAGAAGTAGGTCCGCATGAAGCTAAAGCAATTAGATTTAATGCGGTTAATCCCATAATTAATAATCTTTTTTTCATATAATCTCCTTTATTGAGGAAAATAGATACCTTCAAAGCGAAGGTATCTATTAAATTTGTTTAATATTTTAATTAAGCAGCGTACAAGCGTCCAACAAAGCTTGTTGAAGCATATGAAATCTTACTACCAGATAATGTAGCGAAAGTATTATAGGTTCCCATATAATATACTGTATCGCTTAATGTATAAGTAAATGTCTTATATTCTGTATTCCAAGAGTATACTGTAGAAGCTGTATCTACAAAATTGAATTTAACTTTATTAGAAGAATCTAATTCTGTATTCATATACTTTTCGCCAACTTTGATGTTATATCCACCTGCAACTGCTTCAAATTTAACATCTGCTGCTTCAGAAACTAATTTTGTTGTTGCTGGGAAGTTTCCAGATTTAACGTTTTTAGATAAGAATAATACTTCATTTGTTAATTTTGTATTAACAACACCAAATTTATAAGTTTTTGAAGTGTCTATAGCATCTTGAGCCACTAAAGAATGAGCTTCAGCTGTTACCTTATATGACTTTGTTTTTGTCGTTGCACCAATAGTTAATGAAACAGTTAATGTTCCTTCTTTCTTAGTTGCAGCAGGATTAATTTTTGCTTTACTACCTTCTACTTTAAATACTTCAGCATCATCTTCTGCTCCCCATGACCAAGTGATAGTAGGTGTGCCATATTTTGCATCTACTGAAGAAGGAAGATCAACTTCTGTTGCAATAGACATTTGTTTAGCAGGTGAGAAAGAACTTGTTAAATCTTCTAAAGCAAATTTAGCTTTTTGTTCTTCAGTCATTGCGCTAATATCGACTTCTGGTGTTGCACCAATATAATAGAATCTTGAACCGTTTTGAACTGTTCCGTATGTTCCACCAATTTCTGTTTCTTTACCTCTATAAACATCATATAAAGCAAATTGAACTTCTACGACAAGGCCATCTACTGGTTTTAAATTATCAAGATCTTTAAATTTGTAGTAACCTAATAAATATTTTGTATTATCAGTTGGATCTACAAGAAGAACATTTGAACCATTTGCTGTTGAAGTAACAACAACTTTAGCTTTTGCTTTATAAATTTTAGCAAAGTCAGCAGCTGGAACTTTATATCCTGTCGCTGCAGCATCTAATTTAGTAACTAATTCCGCAATTGTTGTTGCTGTTGTTGCTGTTTCTGGAACTGCATTACCTGAACTTACTTTTTCATAGGAGATATTTACACCTTCTGGTAAACCATAGTAACGATAAACATCAACACTATTAATCTTTAAATTATCGCCAACTTTAACTTCTTTAGCCATATTTGAATCATAAATATAGAAGTAAGATGTAGTATCAGCAACGATAACACCTGAAGTTGAGCAGAATCCAATAACTGTAACATTATTCTTTAATCCGTATGTAATTACATTCTTGCTTGAATCATGACCATCAGCTAATCCAATTAATGCTGCTAAATTATCTAGTTTTTCAACTTGAGGTGCAGCTGGAACTGTAAATGTAATAGTCTTTGAAGCGACTGCTTCGTTAACTTGTACACTAGCGGTTAATGTAACTAATGTATCGTTTTTAAGTTGTTTAATTGTAACTGTGTATGTGCCATCCTTTTCAGAAATGACTGCTGCTTCACTATCAGAAACTAGTTTAACAGTATAAGTTTTTTCATTTTTTGTAACAGTAGAAGGGCAAGTAAATGTTGCTGTGACTGTTCCTTTATCTTGTGTTAAAATAAATTTCTTTAAAGCTGATTGAGCTTCTTGTTCATCTGCTGTTAATGAAGAAACTACAGTAGATGATGGATTATTGCTTGTTGTTTGTGATGAAGTATCACCTTTTTTTGCTCCACAAGAAGCTAGCGAAGCTGTTGCAATTAATAAAGACGCTAAAATTAAACTTTTCTTTTTCATTTTTTTATTTTCTCCCTTTTTTATTAGCTAGCTGCGTATTCACATTCATCCATTGCGTTCTTGAATGCGCTATCGATTGATTTTGTACCAGAAATAACGTTAACAATAATATTACCTACTTCATCACGAGCGGTTGATGAACCATTAAATGCTGCAGAAGTGAAATAATATGGTAATTGTTGAACTGATTGATATGCAGCTTTAGCAATAACACCTGGTTTAGTATTTTGTGTTCTGCCATCAAGGTAAGTTTGATATGTTGTTGAGTTTTGAGCACTTTGAGTTACTGGAATATATCCAGAAGCTTTTGCATAATCAATTTGAACTTCATCAGATAATAAGAATTTTGTAACTAACCATGAAGCTAATTCTTGATCTGGAGCTTTATCGAACATACAAAGAGATGGTCCTTGAGAAATAACAGCGCTTGATCCTCCATCAGCAGCAGGAATCATTGCAATACCTGTTTCAAATGCATCTGAATATTGATATTGAGCACCACCAGTAGAACCAATACACATATAACATCTTGGATCAGTTTTTGATGAGAATAATGATGATGTATATGTTCCGTATAATGTTTGTGTTGTGAAGTAGCCTTCATCATACATATTAGCTAAAGATTGGACAAATGATCTATTTCCTTCATTGTCAAATAAGAATTCACCTGATGTATTTGTGTAGTCGAATCCATATTGTTTAGCAAGTTCAATAAATAAGTTAGCTTCTGAGTCAATTCCAAGAGGAATACAGTTTTCATCGATAGCTAAGATATCTTCACATAATGTCCACATTTCACTCCAAGTAGTTGGAATTTCTAATTCGTTTGCTGTAAAGAAATCCTTATCATAATATAAGACTTCTGTTGATTTTGCAAATGGTAAAGCGTACATATGACCATCACCAAATGCAGCACCTTCACCATAGAATGCACCAGTAATATTAGAGCTATCAATACCAAATGTTGGGCTTTGAATGAATGAATCTAAATGGGTTACTACTTCTGCATTGTTATATAAAGCAACGTGATCAGGATAACAGAATGATAAATCTGGGTATCCACCTGTTGGAATAGCAGTAACAATAGCGTTACGTAATTCAGTATATCCTGAGTATGTAACTAATTCTACTTCAATATTTGGATAATCTGGTAAGTATTTTCCATCTTTTAAATGGCTAGTAACAGTTGATTTTAATGTATCACCCATTGTTGACCAATATGATACTTTATATTGTTTTGAAGTATCAAAAGTAGTTGGGCAAGTTGAGTTTGCCGTTGTTGGGCTTAATGTAACTTCACCTGTTGATGAAGTACCATCATCCTTTGGATTAGCATTAGCAACAACATTCCATCCTTCAACAGTTAATCCTCCATTAGGTTTCTCTGTTTTACCACAGCTTGCTAAAGCTGTTGCTGTTAATAATAATGAAGCTAAAACTAAAGATTTCTTTTTCATTTTTATTTTTCTCCTTTTTCCTATCCCTTAATACCGCTTCTAGATACGCCTCTAATGATGTATTTTCTAAAGAATAAAAATACAAGGAATAAAGGTATAGAAACGATTGTACAAGCCGCCATTTGGATAGGATAATTTACGTTACCTGTTGAACTGACGCCTGTATCACCTGATGCTGTAAAACTTGCATTTCTTAACCATACAGAAATCAACCAATAATCTTTGTTATGGTTTACAAGTTGGCACCAAATATATGAATTCCATGCACCCATCATTTTTAAAATAGTAATTGAAATAATTGAAGGGAGTGCTAAAGGAATCATAACCTTTAATAAGTATTTTAGATCACTTGATCCGTCAACTTTTGCCGCATAATATAACTCATCTGGGATTTGTTTAAAGTTTTGACGTAATAAGTAAATATAAAATACGGAAACTAAGAATGGAACGACTAATACTTGATAAGAATCTAGCCATCCAAAGCTACTAACTGTAGCGTAGTTTGTAATTGTAAATAATTCACCAGGAATCATCATTGTTGCAAGCAAGATTGAGAACAATGTTTCTCTTCCTTTGAATTTGAGTCTTGCAAAAGCATAAGCTGCAAGAATTGTTATTACAATTGAAAGAATTGTAGAAACAACACCAACGCATAATGTGTTAATCAATGCTCTCCAGAAGCCTGTAACATTCACAGCATCAGCATAGTTTGTCCAAACGATGTGTTGAGGGAAGAAAGTTGGAATTGCTCTTCTATATTCTTCCTCAGTTTTTAATGAAGAAATAATCATCCAATAGAATGGGAATAAGACGATTAAGGCAAATGCTACTAAGAATACATAAGTAACAACCTTAATAGTAATAGATACTATTTTTTGTCTTCTTCTAAGAGTTTCAAGATCTGTATTGGAGACTGTTGATAATTTTTCTGCCATATTTGCTCCTCCCTAATAATGAACTTTCTTAGAACTTACCCAGTTGTTAAATATAGTAAATGCTAAAATAATCATAAATAATATTAAGGCACCAGCTGCCGCTCTACCATATTTAGCTAAACCAATTTGGTCATAAATATAACCAACTACAGTATTCATTTCAAATGTATTTAGTTGTTGACCAAAGATAGCAACAGAAGCCGTATATTCTTTAAATGAACCAATGAATCCAGTAATCAATACATAAGCAAGCATTGGGCTCAACATAGGAACTGTAATCTTCATGAATGTTCTAAATCTTGAAGCGCAGTCAACTTTCGCTGCATCGTAATATTGTTTATTAACACTTTGTAATGCGCCTAGTAAAATAAGAATTTTAAATGGTAGTGCATTCCAGATGATATAAACGCAAAGCACGAACATTTTTGTAAAGTATGTAGATCTACTTCCACCAATCTTACCGATATTAATCCAGTTGATATTAACTCCTAAAATGGAATTTATAACACCTGGAGTTGTAACCGTTTTTGGTGTACCGATCATTGTAAACATAATTGCAAATACCATACCAATAGCAATTGTATTTGTAATATATGGTACAAAGAAGATTGTTTGTAAGAATTTTTGGAATGGTTTAATTGAATTCAAAGCAACAGCAATCAACAAAGCAAGAATTGTTGAAACTGGAACTGTGACAATAGTAACAATGATAGTATTTTGTAAACATTGTTTAAATTGTGGATAATTAAACGCATCGATAAAATTTTGAAAACCTACTGAAAACTTTTGATGGACTCCAAGAAGTGGATCATATCCATTTAGGAAAGCCATACCTAAGGTCTTAAAGAATGGATAGAAAGTAAATACCGCCATTAAGATGAGTGTTGGCGCTAAAAATATCCAACCTCTCCATTGATGCTTACTTTCCATACCTATTCACCTTCGCCTTCTTGTGAAGATTGATCTGTTTCAGCTATTACTTTTTCTTCTACTACTTGTTCGTCTTCTTTTGCCTCTTTCTTTTTAAAGACGCTTGCAACTTTATTAACTAATTCTTTTGATTTATCAGCAAATTTAGTGAAGACGTTTTTCTTTTCGTTTGGTTCTAATTGAACTTGTTCAACCGCATCCATGAATTCTGGAGCATCATATTCTTTATCCTCAGCAATTCTTATTTGAGTGTCATAGTTGAATAAGAATACTTTTGCAGGTTTTAATTTAAATTTGACATTTTCAAGTCCTGTTGGATCAAATTCATCAACCGTTGATCTAATAGTTGGCTTTAAGCAATTTGGGTGAGTAGAAATGATTGATCTTTCTCTACCCATGACTTCATAATTTTCAAGTTTAAGTGTTAATACACCATTCTTTTGATCTGGAATAAATCCTTCTGGACGAATAGCAATATAGACTTTTTGATCTGGAAGTTTGGTATTCATGATCTTTTCTTCGCCGATATATACCCCGCCGTTTTTAATTTCACCAGTGAATGTATTAATTGGTGGAGTTCCTAAGAATTGAGCGACGAATAAGTTATGTGGATCATCATAGATTTCTTGTGGCTTTCCAACTTGTTGAACGACACCAAGTTTCATAACTACAAGTATATCAGAAATAGACATTGCTTCTTCTTGGTCGTGAGTAACAAATACAGTTGTAACTCCAGTAGTTTGTTGAATTCTTCTAATCTCTTCTCTTGTTTGTAAACGAAGACGAGCATCCAAATTAGATAAAGGTTCATCAAGTAAAAGAACATCTGGTTGTTTTGCTAAAGCACGAGCGATAGCAACACGTTGTTGTTGACCACCTGATAATTCACTTGGTTTACGATCTAGAAGATTTTCAATTTGAACAATTTTTGCTACTTCCTCAGCACGTTTCATTCTATCTTCTTTAGGCATACCAATGTTTTCAAGTGGAAAGAGAATGTTTTGTAGTACGGTCATATGTGGATACAACGCGTAATTTTGGAAAACTAATCCAATTCCTCTTTTTTGTGGTTCTAAAGATGTAACATCCTTATCGCCAAAAATGATTTGACCTCTTGTTGGTGAAAGTAAACCGCTCAACATAAATAAAGTTGTTGATTTACCACAGCCTGAAGGACCAAGAAGTCCAACTAATGTACCTGATGCAATATCAATGGTAACATTATTAACCGCGACTACTTTTGAATTTGTTTTTTTGTTATCAAATTCTTTAGTAAGTCCTTTCAAAACAATTTCCATTATTTTCCTCCCTAATTGTTATGATTAATTTTTATTCCCTTAATTTCAAGCAAGCAAAAAAGACGCAATCATTGCATCACTGAATATGGAATTTAAACTGCGAACTAATTGCATATATTTCTCCCTTACCTATTGAACAATCAATTGGGTAATATAATTATAACTTTTGAAACGGCTTTTGTAAAGATAGAATGTCTAGACGTATTTATATAATAAATACCCTTATCATTTTTTACATATTTTTTACAATTAAACCCCTATTTCGCGGATTTTGTGTATGTATCATTTTGATAATATGGCTTATTTTTTTCTTTTATATATTCTTCTAGTTCTTCTTTTGTTTTAAAAGTAAGAGTTCCCTTATCATCAATAGTATAGGAAAGAGCAAAATAATCATGCAAAGCAATTTTCTTTTGCGAGAAAACTACCATACCGATAGTAATAAATAAAGGTATAAACATTAAAATCATTGATAACCCTAATTCAACTAGTAGCAAACTAGCTTGGCGTATCGCTAATTGTCTTTTGCTACATTGAATATTTTCTTTTGAGTCGAGAACACTTATACCTAAACAAAGTTTACCGATAGTTTTTCCACTAGGTAAAAGCCAAACTGGTACACAAAATAAAGCTACAAAACATGATAAAAACAAGGAAATGAAGAATTCCAAATAATTATATAAATTTATCTTTTTTGCATAGCTATTTAATTCTTTATCTTGTTTAGCATATGTCACTGCTTTTTCGTATTGTGTTTCATAGAATGAATCTAACGATGCTTTTAATACATCGTTTCTTTCGTATATAACACCATCTTTTTCTACAAATAAAGAAGAATCGAGACGGCTTTTATCATATTCTTTACCCTTTTCAAATTCACCTTTTTCCTCTAAATAGGTATGATAAAAATAATTTAAATTAGTCGCATAGTCTTCTTTATCAATCAATTGATATGTAGTTCCATCAACAATAAATAAATGAGTTTTTGCTAATTTTTGATTATATTTTTCACTCACTTCATTATAGTCGGTAAAATTAAATACTAGTGGATCTAAAACAATTTTATAAAGTCCAACAATCAAAAACAATACAACGATGATATCAATCAAGCTTGCACAAATACGCTTAAAAACGTTAACATTTCTATATAAATTTTCAGTTTGTTCCATCGTTTTTACTTCCTTTTATTAATTGTTGCTTCTTACTTTCATCAATTTGACCACTAGATTTAGAAACCACTAAACTTTGTACTAAAAAATCGTGGATTGTGAATCCTTTTTTTGTAAAAATACATACTACTAATGATACCATTGCTAAAATACCAACAGATAAGAATTCCACAAATAAAACAAGCGTTCTTAAAGTGAAAAATCCTTCTTTTATATTCTCTTGTGTAGCAATATTTATGATCTCGATACGCATGATCTTTTTTCCTATAGTTTGTCCTTTTTTTAGTATTAAAGGAATAAAATAAAGATATAAAATACAAGGAACAACTATCGAACTAGTCAAAGAAGAATTAATATATGCACTTGTTTCATTTCTTAATTTCTTATATTCAGGATCATTACATAGAACATCATAATATGCACTTTTTAATTCATCCACTAAAAATTTTTTATATTTTTCTATATCATAGTCATTAATTAATTTATATTCATCATCTTCAAGATAAAATAAAACTCCTATTTCTTCAGCTTTATGTTCTTTATATGTCGAATCATTTCCTTCGTACCAGATATAGAAATCTGAAATTGCTTTATCTTGGTTTTCAGGACTACCACTTACAAAGTCGATTGATCCATCTTCTTTTTGTGCGAACAAATGGCTTTGTAGTCCGATTTCAATTTGTTTTTGATATGCTTCTTTGTAAGAAGAGGAATTCATAATCGTTAAATCAAAAATTGTTACCATTAATAAAAACGTTAATCCTATACATAGAGCATCGATTAAAAAAGCACATACTCTTTTAAAGAATATCTCTTTTCCATATTTGTATTCCATCTATTTAATCCTTTCAAAAATAGTAGCAAAAAATCTATTTTCCTTCATTATTTTCGCTATTTTCTATAATTTCATCTTGTGAAGAATATTCAATTTCTAAACGATCAGATTTAGAAGCATCGTATTTAATTGAGGAATCGACAATTATAGTCTTTGATAATAAATCAGAAAGTGAAGATCTGTTTGAAGAAAATAACATCATCAAAAACGAAATGATAAGAGGAATAAACATCGCTATAAGAGAACCAATTATTTCCACAAAAGCAAATACGCTAAAACGAATAAGAATTTGAATTTTATTTGGTTCAGGTTGCTTTTCTTTAGAAATTGCTTTTAAAGAGAAGATGCGCATACCTAAAGTTTCCCCATATTTTCCAAGCATTGATGGAAGCAAAATAACTAATAAAGAAGATGGTATAATACTTATTAACGCAATTATTAAATTATAATTATTGATTTTATTTATCAATGTTTTTACTTCAGGTAAGGATGATAAAACGTTAGTAATAGTATCATTAGTAACTTGAGCATACCATGAATCTAACTCTTCTTTGGCTCCTATTTCAATGTATTTTCCGTTTACTTCATCGTAAGAAAATAATGTTGTTTGCATTTCTTTTAATTTTTCATAATTAGCGATATCATCATAATTTGAGTAGAAGTAAGATAAATGTTCATCGTATGATGAAGTGATAACTTTAATCATATTTGTTTCTTCATCTTTCTCGTACAAAGAAGAATCCACTAAATAGTTCATATATTCTTCGTTTACTTTATCATAATCAGTAGCGGACGAGAATATAGGTCCAACCACAAAAGCAAAAGCTATAAAAAATGTTAATAATAGGATAAAAATATCAATAACTGCAGCCAAACTTCTTTTTAGAATACCTGCTTTTCTAAACTCAACTTTTCTCATATATCTACTCCTTCTAATATGATTTGATTATAAGATAAATAAAGCAATTATTCAATGCAAAAAAAGACCAATGCAAATGCATTGATCTTTGATTTTAAATAAGTTAGTAAACTATTTAATGATTTCTGTAACGTTACCAGCACCAACTGTACGGCCACCTTCACGAATTGAGAATTTTGTTCCTTTTTCAATTGCAACTGGGTGGATTAATTCAACTGTTAAGTTAACGTTATCACCTGGCATAACCATTTCAACACCTTCTGGAAGTGTGATAACACCAGTAATATCAGTTGTACGGAAGTAGAATTGTGGTCTGTAGTTTGTTAAGAAAGCTGTATGACGGCCACCTTCTTCTTTTGTTAATACGTAAACTGAAGCTGTGAATTTTGTGTGTGGAGTAACTGTTCCTGGTTTTGCTAATACTTGACCACGAACTACTTCGTCACGGTTTACACCTCTTAATAAGATACCAGCGTTGTCGCCAGCTTCTGCGAAATCAAGAGTTTTTCTGAACATTTCGATACCAGTAACAACTGATTTCTTTGTGTCTTTAATACCAACGATTTCAACTTCGTCGCCCATTTTTAATGTACCACGTTCAACTCTACCAGTAACAACAGTACCACGACCTGTAATTGTTAAAACGTCTTCAATTGCAAGTAAGAATGGTTTATCTGTCTCTCTAGTTGGAGCTGGGATGTATGTATCACATGCATCCATTAATTCCATGATAGCTTCTTGAGCTTTTGGATCACCATCTAATGCTAATCTAGCTGAGCCACGGATGATTGGTGTTTCATCTCCTGGGAAACCATATGATGATAATACATCACGAACGTCCATTTCAACTAAATCGATTAATTCTGGATCGTCAACTAAGTCAATTTTGTTTAAGAATACAACGATGTATGGAACACCAACTTGTCTAGCAAGTAAGATGTGTTCTCTTGTTTGTGGCATAACGCCATCTGTTGCAGCAACAACAAGGATTGCACCATCCATTTGAGCAGCACCAGTAATCATGTTTTTAACATAGTCAGCGTGGCCTGGGCAGTCAACGTGAGCATAGTGTCTTGTTGCTGTTTGGTATTCAATGTGAGCTGTGTTAATTGTGATACCACGTGCTTTTTCTTCTGGAGCAGCATCGATTTGATCATATGCTTTCTTTTCTGATAAGCCTTTAGCAGCTAATACTGTTGTGATAGCAGCTGTTAATGTTGTTTTTCCGTGGTCAACGTGACCGATAGTACCAATATTAACGTGAGTTTTGCTTCTATCGAATTTTTCTTTTGCCATTTTGTGAATTCCTCCTAATAATTATTTTGAATTTCAACGTATTCATAATATAGCATTTTTTATTTAAAATCAACAATCAAAAGACTATTGTTTTTAATTCATAAGAAATAATTTTTTTATTTTGCTGATTTCTTAATAATTTCATCAGCAACGAATCTTGGACATTCTTCATAATGATCCATTTCCATTGTGTAGTTTGCACGACCCTTAGTCATAGAACGTAAGTCTGTAACGTAACCAAACATTGTAGCAAGTGGAACCATTGCATCAAGAATTGTCGCATTACCTCTTTCAGATTGGCCTGTAATTTCGCCTCTTCTTTGAGAGATATCACCCATAACATCACCTAAGTATTCAGATGGAGTTGTAACTTCAACTTTCATAATAGGTTCTAGGATAACTGGGCTACATTTCTTTGCAGCTTCTTTTAATGCTAATGAAGCAGCAACTTTATAAGCAGCTTCTGATGAGTCAACATCATGGTAAGAACCATCAAATAATGTTGCTTTGATATCGATGATTGGGAAGCCTGCTTGTAGACCTCTGTCTAAGTTTTCTTTTAAACCTTCCATTGTTGGTTTGATATATTCTTTTGGAACTGCACCACCAACGATAGCGTCTACGAATTCAAATCCTTTACCTGGGTTTGGTTCAAATTTGATCCAAACGTGACCATATTGACCATGACCACCAGATTGTTTAACGTATCTACCTTCACAATCAGCTGCCTTACGGATTGTTTCTCTATAAGCAACTTGTGGAGCACCAACGTTAACTTCAACCTTGAATTCATCTCTTAATCTTGTAACCATAACATCTAAGTGTAATTCACCAACACCAGAGATAATATTTTGGCCAGTTTCTTTATTTGTTGTAAATTTAAATGTTGGGTCTTCTTCAGCTAACTTAAGTAAACCGATTGTCATCTTTTCTTGGTCAGCTTTTGTTTTTGGTTCAATAGCTTCAGAAATAACTGGATCTGAGAAGCTAATTGATTCAAGAAGTAATTCATTGTTTTCGTCACAAAGTGTATCACCTGTAGTTGTTGATTTTAGACCAACAGCAGCACCGATATCACCTGCGTAAACTTCTTCAACTTCTTCTCTCTTATTTGAGTTCATGATAACTAAACGAGAGAATCTTTCTTTTACGCCTTTTGTTGAGTTGTAAACATATGATCCAGATTTTGCTGTGCCTGAGTAAACACGGATAAATGCTAATTTACCAATGAATGGGTCAGTCATAATCTTGAATGCTAATGCTGCAAGAGGAGCATCATCTTTAGGTTCACAAACTACTTCTTCACCAACATCGTTATGTCCTACTGTATGAGGAATATCAACTGGTGAAGGTAAGTATTCACAAATTGCATCAAGTAAAGGTTGAATACCTTTGTTCTTATAAGCAGATCCACAAAGGACTGGGAAGAATGTTGCTGTTAAAACCGCTTTACGAATAACATTCTTGATTTCTTCAACAGTTGGTTCTTCACCTTCTAATACTTTCATCATGAAATCATCATCGTAAGCTGCAAGTTTTTCTAATAATTCAAATCTTAATTCTTCACATCTGTCTTTGTATTCTTCTGGAACTGGAACTTCTTCAGGGTGTTCACCTTTAACATCTGAATAGACATATGCTTTTCTTTCGATTAAATCGATAACACCTTTTAATTGTGATTCAAGACCAATTGGATATTGAATAGGAGCAGCGTTAGCGCCTAATTTTTGTCCGATTGATTTGAAAGACATTTCAAAATCAGCACCGATAGCGTCTAATTTATTAACGAATACAATACGAGGGACATTATATTTTGTACCTTGTCTCCAAACAGTTTCTGTTTGTGGTTCAACACCATTCTTTCCATCAAGAACAGTAACAGCACCATCTAAAACACGAAGTGAACGTTCAACTTCAGCAGTGAAATCGACGTGGCCTGGAGTATCGATTAAGTTAATTCTATGACCTTTCCAGAAACAAGTTGTAGCAGCAGAAGTAATTGTAATACCTCTATCTTGTTCTTGTTTCATCCAGTCCATTGTTGCAGAACCATCGTGAGTTTCACCGATCTTGTGAACCTTACCTGTATAGAATAAGATTCTTTCTGAAACGGTTGTTTTACCAGCATCAATGTGAGCCATGATACCGATATTACGTGTCATATTAATATCTGTTGTACGAGCCATAATTCTCTTGTCCTCCGAATACTACCATCTGTAGTGAGCGTAAGCTTTGTTAGCTTCAGCCATCTTATGGATATCTTCTCTCTTCTTAACAGAAGCTCCTGTGCCATTAGCAGCATCAATAATTTCAGCAGCTAATTTATCTTCCATTGATTTTTCATTTCTTAAACGAGCGTAGTTAACTAACCATCTTAAGCCTAAAGTTACTCTACGTTCTGCACTAACCTCAACTGGAACTTGAACGTTAGCAGCACCAACTCTTCTTGTTTTTAATTCTAAAGCTGGCATGATATTACCGATAGCAACTTCAAATACTTCCATAGCTGGTTTACCTGTTTTTGCTTCGATTTTATTGAATGCGTTATATAAGATAGTTTGAGCTGTTCCTCTTTTACCATCTAACATAATCTTATTGATTAAACGTGTTACTAATTTTGAATTATAAATTGGATCTGGTAACACATCGCGTTTTGCGACTATTCCTTTACGTGGCATTTAAAAATCCTCCTTTCCTAATTTGTATATTTAGATTTTTATTTTTCAACGTATTGACTATTTCTTTTCTTTTGGTTTCTTTGTTCCGTATAATGATCTGCCTTGTTTTCTTTCGTTAACACCAGCGCAGTCTAATGTACCACGAACGATATGATAACGAACACCAGGTAAATCCTTAACACGTCCACCACGAATTAAAACAGTACTGTGCTCTTGTAAATTGTGACCTTCTCCACCGATATAAGCAGTAACTTCGAATCCATTTGATAAGCGAACACGAGCATACTTACGTAAAGCTGAGTTAGGTTTCTTAGGTGTCATTGTACCAACACGAGTACATACACCACGCTTTTGAGCAGCGCTTTGGTTTGTTGTTTTCTTTGCGAGTGAATTCCAGCGTTTATTTAAAGCTGGGGCTTTAGATTTTTCAATTGAATTTGTACGTCCATTACGAACTAATTGATTAATTGTAGGCATTGAATAAATCTCCTTTCTGATTACTTTTGTAAGCCACAACACCGGGTGTTTCATATTCTTTCATAAAAATATGATGCTTTTACGCATCAAAACCACGGTGCTTTCGGCACACGCTTTGTCATTGTAATATATAGTTTGTGTGAAATCAAGCCTTTTAAATAAAAAATTAAAAAAATTTTTAAAACACATTTCCGGGTGTTTCAAAAATGAAAAAAGACCCTTTTGCAGGTCTTAATCAGTTAGATAAATTTTCTTCTAGAAAAGAAGCGATTGATGACATTACTACTTCATCCATTTCCACAAGTTTATTGTAATCTAAGCCTCCATAGAATTCATCTTTCTTTTCTTGAGGAATCTCACATTTATTTTCTAAATATAAACGATAATACTCTTCATTAGTATCATTGTCGTATTTTGCTCCTTCAAGAGTTAAATTAGGACGATGGAATCTATCTTTCACAAGTAAAAACTTCTTTGTTTCATCATCTTTGCATGCTTCTTTAAATTCCTCAAAATTATAGACGCTATTTACAATTGTATCTCTATCGGCAGCGATGACATATACTGGCACTTTAGTATTTAGTAATGTTTGTTTAGTTGATACTTTACTATAAGATTTAAAACGATGCTTATCAAACAACTTAAATACAAATCCATATGGTTTCATGTTTCTTAATGAAGCAGTTTCAAGTTCATGAGCTACTTGAGAAAAAGATTCATCAAATGGACTTAGTGCAACAACAGCTTTAATATTGTCATAGTAATTTAAAACGTTAACCGCTGCATATGCACCCATAGAATGGCCGTATATTACTTTTTTATAATTCTTTAGTTCTTCTAGACTATCGATGTATTCTAGGGCATATTTTAAATCGATTACTGTTTGAGGAAATCCTGGAAATATTTTTCCCTC
Organism: Erysipelotrichaceae bacterium; assembly: GCA_022772105.1. Lineage (GTDB taxonomy): Bacteria > Bacillota_I > Bacilli_A > RFN20 > CAG-449 > UBA3210. The sequence goes on from JALFBO010000029.1 coordinate 18,343, forward strand.
TGAATCTAAACAACCAGTATAATCAAAAGCAAACACCTTATATCCTAATTTAGCAAAATAGTTAATCTCGGTTGTGTATTGTAAATGGCCTGCGCCAAGTCCATGGCTTAGAACTAATAATCCTTTGTATGCTTCTAGAGTAGGATAATAATATAAATGAGCCGCTAGAAGCTGTCCTTTATTAGAAGTGAAAGATAAATCTTCTTTTTTTAATCCTTCAAAATCTTCAACTGTAAAATATTTTAAAGTATGGTTATCATTATACCTTTTATTAAACATACTACGATATACTCTACTAGCTGTAATTAAGATAAGGATAAAAGAAATAATAATTCCTCCACCTACTATTCCTAAAAATATCCACATAAATTCTTTCTCCTATGAAATAGTATTAATTGAGACTTTCATAGTATTCATATTTACTACAATTTCGATGGTTGATCCTATCGTTAAACCAGTAGCTTGGAAGTTTCCTCCACTATTTAAGCTTAGTTCATCAGTGGTACCATCTTTTAATCCCCAGTTTATTTCATCCCAATTAGTACCATTATTAAATTTAAAACTAAATGATTCACATTCTACATTTTCAATGATGCATTTATATATTCCTTCACCCTGATACACTAAAGGATAATCTTTTGTAGTCCAATTGTTTTTATATCCTGATAAATAGACGTTATCATAAATAGGTAATGAAGTAGAAAGACTTGTGTTTGAAGTTAAAGAAGTCGATGGACCTCCATTTGCTCCGCCATCAAGAACTAAATCAAGATTCACCATTTTTCCTTTTTCAGTAATGTATTCTTCAAAAGAAATATTACCCGAAGCATATGGCGTTAATGAAAGTGAATAACTGGAATAATTATTTTTAAAAGCATTATATAAAGATTCAAAAGTAGATAAATTCCACCATGAAGATGCTTTAATAGCTTTAACTTGATTTAAATATACTGCTTTCGCGTAATTTGTTGTCGATGATAAGAAAGTATCTTTAAATAGCTTAACACTTGTTTGTCTTTGTTTACCTTGAGCTACTAAAGAAAATACTTCTGCTTTTGTCATATTGTTTCCATCTGGATTCCAATTAGAACCTCCTGCTCCAAAACATCTATCATAATCGATTGGAATAATAATCATCTTTCCATCAGTTCTACGAAAATATATCATGTAGTTGTTGTTATTATTTCTTAAATCATCTGGATTACCTAACATATAAGAAACTGCTTCTTCTACCGCTAGATAACGTAAGTCTACATAGGAATCTATTTTTGTATAATCAGAACTGTTGATGTTTGTAATACAAGTTCTTAATCTTTCTGAATCATCATTAGCATTTTTATTCGTTTTACGATTATAAACAGGAACATAAGTTCCATCTGGGCTATTAACTCCTATCCTACTACCTTTCGAAGATTCATATGTTAAATCAGCGCCTTCTCCATATCCTCCACTTCCATAACCATAACTACATTTATATAAGTCACCATATGAAGAATTAGCTACGCCGTTAGTAGCTATTTTTTCTTCTGCCCAAGGAGCCATATTAATAAAGCTGCCATTTTTTAAAGACCTTTTAATAAGCGATTTTGTAGCAGGTTCAAAGATTCTAAATAATCCCATGTTTTTTGTTTTACCCGAAGTGGTTGTCATAGTTATTTCGCCTAAAGTTACATGTTGAGAAATAATTCCATTAGCTCTATATAACATTGAAGAATAAATCTCTTTAATATAAGTTTCATCATCACAAGCATTAAATTTTGTATCTAATCCTGATAAACCTAAAAAATTTCTGTCTTTTCGAGCTAAACGATCTGCTTCACTTGCCCATGTTGTTAATTCAGAAGAAGAATATACGTTTGCATCATCCCAAGTTTCATCAAAAGATAACTTAACATGGAAAACATTAATTTCTCCATCCACAAAAATATTATCACGCGACATATTACCTTTTTGTCTTATACCAACATCATCAAACTCCCAAACGAAAGTATTTCCTTCATTAGTTAAAGAAATAGTCACTTTTTGAGCATGACGATATTTATCAGTTTTTTGTTGAGGACCGCCTTCTTCAAAATCATTTTGTAATAATTGTAATTCACTATCAGAAATATCAATTTTTATACTAACTTTATTATATGGATTAAAGAAATCATCAAAAGTAACATCAAGTTGAGAGGCAATTGTTCTTTTTTCTATTTTAAATTCATCAATAGCAACGTCCTTATATGCGTCTTTTGCAAGCAAATCTTCTTCAGAAACAGAGGAAGTAAAACTATTTCCTCCTCCACCACTTTGATTACTAATATTATTAGAAGATGGATTACGTTTAATATTTATACATCCTACAAGTAAAAAAGCTAAACTTAAAACTAATAAACTTCTCTTTTTCATATTTACCTCCGTTTGCTATTTTTATTTTATCAAGTAAATATAATTATCACAATGAAAAAAAGGAAACATTCATCAGAAATGTTTCCTTTACATTTAAACGAATTATTAGTCTTTCTTAAACATGATTTCTCTTAATTCAGCGATAGAGGAGTCACCACGAATAACCGCTCTTCTACAACATTCAACAAGAGTAATCATACCTTTTTCAATTGCTCTTTCTTTCATAGCTTCTGTTGAAGCATGAGCCATAATCATTTCTCTTACTTCTTCATCAATCATTAAGACTTCGTGGATACCAACACGGCCTTTGTAACCAGAACCATGGCAAGCTGGACATCCAACTGGTTCATAAATTTCAATAGGTTTAGTAATACCTAACATTTTCATTTGATGTTCATTTGTCTTAACTCTTAATTTACATGCAGGACATAATCTTCTAACTAAACGTTGAGCAATAACACCTGATAAAGCATCAGATACGAAATATGGTTCAACACCCATATCAATCAAACGAGCAACAGCACCTGGAGCATCGTTAGTGTGTAGTGTAGAGAAAACCAAGTGGCCCGTAATAGCGGAACGAATAGCAATTTGTGCAGTTTCTTCATCACGAATCTCACCAATCATGATAACGTTAGGGTCTTGACGAAGAATAGATCTTAATGCAGAAGCGAAAGTCATACCTGCTTTTGCATTAACTTGAACTTGGTTAACACCAATCATGGTATATTCTACTGGGTCTTCAACAGTAATTACGTTAACTGAATCATTATTAACTTCCTTAATGAAGGAGTAAAGTGTTGTAGATTTACCACAACCAGTAGGACCAGTTAGAAGAATAATACCATATGGTTTATGAATTAATTCATCAATCTTACTATTTTCTTCTGGTAAGAATCCAAGTTTATCTCTAGTAAATGCGAATGCTTTAGTGTCAAGAACACGGATAACGATTTTTTCGCCATATACTGTTGGAAGTGAAGATACACGGAAGTCGTAGTCAACACCATTTAAATTTTGTTTAATACGACCATCTTGTGGAATACGTCTTTCAGCAATGTTCATACCTGATAAAATCTTAAAACGAGTAGAGACTGCTGGGAAGAGAGTTGTAGAGAATGTTGCTGATTCATATAAAGCACCATCAACACGGTATCTAACTCTAACGATTGTTTCATATGGCTCAATGTGAATATCTGATGCACCAGCAGCAATACCTTCTTTTAAGATAGAGTCTGCAAGTTTAACAGCAGGAGCAGAAAGAATATCTGCACCTTCTAATTCATCAACAGAAGAATCAACAATAGTTAAGTTCTCTTCTGAAGAGTATTGAGTAATAGCTTCGTTCATAGATGCTTTTGAGAAGACAGATGAACTTAATTTTAAAATCTTTGCTGGAGAACCAACAACGATATCAACATTAGTACCAAATAAAGAAGTTACAATATTGATTTGTCTATCATCAAATGGATCAGAGATAGCCACTAAATATTTGATTTTACCTGTAATATCTGGATGTTCTGTATCTACAATTGCAGGTTTACCATCTTTATCATAAGCATTGATTGGAATAATTTTATATTTATCAATAAAAGCTTGAGGACAAATTTTAACGACTTTGTCATTGTATTCAACACCTTCAATGTCTAGATATGACATCTTGGCGTATTCAGCCATAACCATGGCTCTATTTTCTTCTTTTAATAATTTGAGGTCTACTAAATAGTTTTCAATACGAACTTTGGTATCTTCGCATTCTTCAACTGCTTTACGTAAAGCCCCAACTTCAACATATTTTCTAGCAAGAATTAATTTGATAATTTCTTCATTAATAATTTTCATAAACTTTCTCCTTCCATTAATATGTTGTAGAACCAGATTGTTCAACAGCTGTCATTAAGCTTAACATTGGCATAAATACCGCTAAAATAATGACGACAACGATTACAGCAATAACCATAATCATAACTGGTTCAATCATACCAGTCATTTGTTTAATCGCAGTATCAACTTGTTCTTCATAGTATGAGCAAACACGATCAAGAACTTCTTCAAGTTGACCTGTTTGTTCACCAATTGAAATCATTTCAGTTAACATTGTTGGGAATGTATTAATTGTTTCAATTGATTTAGAAATACCTTGACCACGTTTAATTTCTGAAGTAACAATAGCTAAACGTTCTTCAAGAATTTTATTATCCATCAATTTACCCATAGTACCAATAGCGTCAACTACTGGAATTGATGAAGATAGTAAGGTTGAGAAACCAGAAGTAAATCTAGATGTAGCAGAAGCAATTGTAACGCCAGAAATAATTGGTGCTGTCAACTTAAATTTATCTTTTGCCCTCTTAACCTTTTCAAATCTACCAAGTAATACCCATAGTAAGATTATTAAAGCCAAGACAGCTAGGATGTATAAATATTGTGTTGTTAAGAAGTTCGAGAATGCCTGCAAGGCCTTAGTAATAGCCGGCAGGTTATCTGATCCCAGTTGATCAAAGATTCCTTGGAACATTGGCATAACAACAACACAGATTAATACAAGAACACCAATAGCCATAGCCACTAAGAATAATGGGTATTTTAAAGCGCCTTTAACTTTCTTTTTAGTTCTTGCATCCTTTTCATAGTAGTCAGCAAGTCTTTGTAAAATGACGTCTAGTTTACCTGATATTTCACCAATAGCAACCATGTTTCTAAAGAATGTTGGGAATGTTTTTGGATATTTAGCAAACGAGTCGGAAAGTTTTTGACCTTTTAAAATGTCTGAGTGAACTACATCCAAAATAGATTTAAGTTTTTGGTTTCTAGTATTATCAATTAAAATTTCAATCGCATTAACAATTTGAATACCTGCTGTAACCATGATAGCGAATTGCCTACAGAACATTGTTAAGTCATCAACTTTAATCTTTTCCATGAAAGAGAAAAGAGAACTTGATTCTGTAATCTTACGATATGAAATTAAGTAATAGTTCATACTAGAAACAATATCACGTAAATCATCAGGATCTTTAGCGTAGAAAACCCCTCTTGTGATCTTGTTATTAATATCCTTTGCTTTAAATTTGTACTTGTTCATTGTTTCTCACCTAATTTCTTAAATTGAAAATAAACCTAAATATAAGTTTATTAGTGGTAACCCATAAAATAAGGCTACTGTAAAGCCCAAAGTTAGATATGGGCCAAAGGGAAGAATTGCTCCTCCACCTTCTTCATCTGTATTTCTTTTTAATAGACTTGCGAAAGGAAGTTCCACAAGTAAGGCAAAGACCGCTCCAAAGAAGATACCAAGAAGAAGTAATCTTGCTCCTAAAAATAAGGATACTGCGGCAAAGAGTTTTAAATCTCCACCACCGATAATCTCTCTATCTAATAATTTTTCAATAAGAGAAACTATCAAATAAATTACAACAGTGATTCCAAGTCCAATCAAACGTTCCGCCCAACCTATACTTATAGAACTAAAGTATATGTTGAAAGACCATTCAAGAGGAATAATCCCCGTTTCCGTTATCGCGCTCATAATGACTGATACTAATCCACATCCTCCAATTATAAGAACTAAAGAATCAGGAATAATATAGTGCTTAGCATCTATAAAGAAGATGGCAATGAAGCAACTGATAACGATAAATGTCACTATACATATGGAAATGTTATAATGACCAAAGTAGTAATAAGTTAAGAGCCAAAGACCCATGGTAAGTAATTCCACTACCATGTATCTTGGTGATATCTTAGTACCACAATATCTACATTTACCTTTTAAGAATAACCAAGCAAATACTGGAATATTGTCATACCATGCAAGCTTATGGTTACATGTTGGACAAAATGATCTAGGTTTTGCAAGATTAATTCCATTTGGCAAACGATAGATAACTACATTAAGGAAACTGCCAACGCAGAGTCCTACGATTGCAACTAGAATCCACTTAATCACTTCTAAAGTAATTTCTAAGGCTTCTAGATTGCTTAACAAACAAATTAGAACATGTCGAAGGACCATTTTAAATTCTCCGAAGATTTAATCGTATAGCCATACCATCCAAACACCACACGATATTTAACACAATCAACTCCGATTTGTCCATATTTGAAATCATCACAAGTAGATATATATAAATCTACTTTATCATCTAAATCTTCTGTTTCTCCTATATAATCACATGCGATAATATAACCATTACTAGTTTCATCTTCATAATATATATAAGCTATACCATCTTTAAAACGGAATTTTTCTTCATCTAGCAAAGAAGAATCGGGATTTTTTTCATAGAGAACTTTAGGTTGATATACGCTTTTGTTTCCATCTTTTTTCTCATAATAATCATTCATGAAATCATATAACTTATTCTCTAATACTAAAGTCTCATACTTAGCTTTTGCGGTATTAACTTGATTGATTGATACAGTAGCCACTAAAGCACTAACTGACAAGGAAACTGCAGTGATTACTACGGCAAGGACAATTGATAGGGACATCGTCATGCCTTTTTTCGATCTTAACTTTTTAAGCATAACCTTTACCTCTCAACTCTTACTGTTCTTTGGAAACTTTCGTATCCAAACAAAACATATTTTTCACTTTCTACATATGGAACCATTGAAATCGTATAAATGTCATAGTGTGAACTAGATTTTGATTCCATTTGAATTTCAATGTAATAATTTGTATTGTCACTAGTCTTTGTAGTAAATAATTCATCGTAGTATATTCTTCCTTCTCTTACTGAAGTAGGATCGACGGAAAATTCATCTAATATTCCCTCTATCTTAAAGGAAATATTGTTGTTAAGTCTACTTTTAGAGGAAGCTTCTGTTGATGCGTTTGTTAAGATGACAACACAAGTTAAGACAATACCAACAATAATAATTGATACTAATACTTCTAACAATGTGAAGCCTTTTTTGTTATTTTTCTTCATTTGCTTTCCTCCTTTCTTAAAAATTTAAATAAATGTTATTTTACTTTTGGATTGAAGATGTAATTTGTTTTAGTTTCTTCAAGTAGTAATGCAGATAAAGTTGTAACATCTTTTGTTAACATTAATTTATCACTTGGAATTAAGAATGTACCTTGTAAATAACGTTTGAAGAATTTGTAATAATCTTCTGTACAATAAACATCATCAGTATGGATGTAAATCTTTGATGTCTCTAGTTCTGGGTGAGCATGAACTAAACACTTAACTCTTACAACAACTTCAGTTAATGCATATTCAAGAGCTTCATTCATTTTCTTATATTTCATACCTTTTTCTTTAGAAGTTAAGATAACATCAAAATTAACTTTTTCAAGTTCTGATAGTCTTTGGTTTATATCATAAACTCCAACTGGAACTGTGAAGAATGACTTAAATTCAGCACCGGCAACAATACCAATGATCGTATCGAAGTTACCAATATCAAGATATAATCCTGAGTTTGATGAACCATATACTCTAGTACGAGCAATATATTTACCTAATGTTTGTTTTGTCCAACCAACTTTAGCAATGTGGTGTCCTAAAGGTTTGAATATAGACATCATTCTTTGGAAATATAATTTGTCTAATAATGTGAAGAAGTAATCAATATTGCTCTTGTTCTTCTTTTCAGTATATAGATAAACAAATCTATCTTTCCATCCTGGATATAATTTTTCCATTTCAATCTTCAATGATTTGTCTGCTTCTTTCTTTGATAATTTTGGTAAAGAAACAACTTCTTGGAAAATTTGAGGAATCGCTAAAGAAACATAAATAGGTGCGGATTTAAAATCTGCTGTTCTTAATGTTTGTGAAATTCTTTTCGCGTCGGAAATTACACGTTCTACTGAATAGTCTTTTAATGACATTGAGTGAGCGACTCTTGATTTAATTTTACCATTTAACAAACAAGCAAAATTAAGTCTAACGCCATCTGTTGTTGAAGTGATTGTTGTAACGATGATTTTCATATTATTATCTTCCTTTCCTAGCCTTATTAACCAGTAATCATTTGAACTTCACCATATAGTCGGTAAGTTCTTTCCATAATCAAATATCCTTCTGAATCTAAAATGCTAATGTTTAAAATCTGTTTATTTGTAACCCTATACTTAATTCCTTCCAAATTATTAGTATCAACTTTGATTTCTAAGCCTGTCACAGAATTTGTATAGTATAGATTACTTTTTGTATATTCCATTATTCTATATTTTGCATTTGTATCTAACTCTTCTTTTGTCGGAGTTCCATTTCCTTGATAAACATAGAAAACAAATGTATCATCCGCATTTCTCTTGTAATATAAATGATTATCTTCACTGCTATTACAAAAATTTGTCATCTTTTCAAACGAGTTACTAACTAGTGTCGCAGCAGACGTCGCCGATGTAGTATTAATCGCGGTATTGGTAACATTTCTATAGGCGACGATAATTGAACCGACCATAACAAAGAAAATGCTAGACACAACTAGAGTAATAATTACTTCAGTTAATGTAACACCTTTTTTACTGCGTAATTTTGTGCGCATTATTCTTTCCCCCTTACAATAACTCCCAAACTTAATTTTATTAATTTGTAAAATTAGAATGTCAAAAAGACCCAATGAGCCTATCTAAAGTATAGCCAAAAAAATCAAATTTGTGAACAACCAATTTATTAAAAATATTCTTTTTTCACCATTTAATCCTTTTTTGGCATAAATGATAGTTAAGCGCTTCCAATTTTAAAGTAAAAAAATGATTTTTACCTCACTTAAAAAGTAAAAATCATTTCGTAAATCTAATCAGCTTTTATATCTTCATCAACATAATATATAGGTCTATCTTGTGTTTCAATCATAATTCGACCAACATATTCGCAAAGGATACCGATGAAAAATAATAATATACCAAGACATAAAAACATAGAAAAAATAATTGCCAATGTATCATATGGAATAACATCTAAAGGCCAATTAATAAAATTAGAGATGACCCATAATGTGATATCAGCGACAAATAAAACGGAAAATAAGCATGTTAAAAATATACCTAATTTAAATGACCATTTCAAAGGAATGATAGAAGCTGAAGTAATGGAATTACCTGCAAGAGTAAACATTGATTTGTAATTGTAGTGAGTTTTACCTTTAGGTCTTTCTTCACGTTTAAATTCTACATCAATTACCTTATAACCTACATAAGGAACCATCACGCGGAAAACTCTATTCTTTTCTTTTAACAAATTAACTTGATCCACTACTACTCGATCTAATAAACGATAGTTACCAACATTTTCTGGTATCTTAGTTTTACCGCTTAATTTAGATATAACTTTATAGAATGCAGCCGCAGTATTTCTTTTCATCCAAGAATCTTTTTTTCTATCGACTCTTTTTGCGTTTACAACTTGATAACCCTCCTCCCATTTATTAATTAATTCAGGAATTAGTTTTGGAGGATCTTGTAAATCAGCATCCATTACAATAACCGCTTCACCTCGGGCAGCTTTAATACCTGCTGCAACCGCGGATTCATGACCAAAATTTCTAGAAAAAGACACGATATGAATATTGCTTTGTTCTTGTCTTTTTTTCTTTAATAATGATAAGGTGTTATCTTTACTACCGTCATTTACGCATACTATTTCAAATTTATAATCAACTAATTTATTTAATACTTTATTAATTTCTTCAAAGAATAAAGGTATCATTTCTTCTTCGTTATACATAGGTACAACTAGCGATATTTCTTTCATATCATAACCCCCTGACTTTGTTGTCTTTTCTATTATAAAAAATAAATAAAAATAAGTAAAGATGGTTATTTTTTAATAATACGCTTTGCAATGACTTCATGCACCACTAAAGGCTCGAAAGAAAGAAGGAGAACACATATCCATTCTTTAAAGGATAAATCGCTTAGATGGAAGAAATTTCTAATCATTTCTATTTCAATTATTCCTAATTGTAAAACTAGACCTCCTAAGAAAGATAAAAACATAATATAATTTTTCTTTTTTAATATTGAGATAAAAGAATGCGTGGAACTGCTCATTCCAAACATATGGAAAAGTTGACTTATACATAAAGTAGAAAAAGCAATTGTCCTACTTTTCATAATTACGGAATCAAATTCTAAAACGTATAAAATATTCTTTATTGATAACTCATATCCTTGGGCAATAAGAGTTTGAATAGGGCAGATAAAGAAACCTATAAATGTTAATAGGAATATAATTCCTCCATATAACAAAATAGTGCATACTCCTTTTTTATCAAAAAAGCTTCCCTTATGACCTTTTGGAGCCTCACTCATTAAGTCATCGTATTCTTCATCTAAGCCTAAAGCGATTGAAGGTAAGGAATCAGATATTAAATTCACCCATAAAATATGAAGCGATAATAAAGGAAGAGGCAGATTTAGTAAAATAAAAGTTAACATAACAAGTATCTCTCCAAGGTTACTAGAAAGAAGAAACAGAATTGCTTTCTTAATATTAACGTATATTTTTCTTCCTTCTTTAATTCCTAAAGAGATTGTTAAAAAATTATCATCCTTTATCACTAGTGAAGAAACAGATTTTGCTACTTCACTTCCTCTTTTCCCCATACTAAGAGAAACATCAGCTTTTTTTAAAGATAATGAATCATTAACCCCATCTCCTGTCATAGCCACTACTTTACCTTTATCTTTATAGTAAGTTACAATATCGACTTTATGAAATGGAGATACGCGAGCAAACACAGAATATTTATCTAATTCTTTTTCTTTATTTATATTTTCTCCAAGAAGACATTCTTCTTTTGAGGAACATATTCCAACCTCCTTCCCAATTTGAAAAGCCGTATCGATATTATCACCTGTTATCATGATTACTTTTATACCTGCATTTTTTAGTTTAGTAATCTCTTCTTTTACTCCTCTTCGCGTCACATCGGCGAGTCCTACCGCTCCAAGAAATACTAATTCATCCTCATTAATAGAAGAAAAAGAATAAGCATAAGCAATAACGCGTAGAGCAATAGAAGTCATTTTTTCTATTTGCCTTCTAATATATTTAATCTCTTTTTGATTTAGAGGAATAATTTCATTTTTAAATAACATATATTTACATCTTTTCAATATTTCTTCCTCAGCACCTTTTGAGAAAATGATAGTTTTATTTTGATATAATCCAATAACTGACATCATTTTCCTTTCACTAGTAAAAGGGATACTACTGATAGGTTCAAAGGAAGATGATGTCTTATTCTTAGCATAATCATATATAGTTTTTTCTAAAGGATCTCCTTCTTCTTCTATTAAAGAAGTGGTATATTTCATCGCATCCAATAAAAGTGTTTCATCGTTTTTAAAGTAGCATACATCTTTCACTTTCAACTCATTCTTGGTGATTGTTCCTGTTTTATCACTACAAAGAATTTCTACATTGCCTAAGGTTTCTATCGCTTTTAGTTTCCTAACAATCACTTTCTTTTTACTTAGTTTCTTGAGTGATAACGCTAATACAATAGTAACAACGGAATCTAATCCTTCAGGAATAATTGCAACCGCGATTGAAATGGAAAGAACTAATACCGCAAAAAAATCATTTCCTTTAGCAAGAAGAAAAAAGAAAAGAAAAAGCATGATGGAAACAACACTATAACTCAATACTTTGCTAATATGATTCAATTTATTTTGTAATGGAGAATTTTCATTTTCTTTTTCATTTAAGGAGGAAGCAATTTTTCCTATTTCCGTATTCATTCCACATCTAAGAGCATATCCTTCTCCTTTTCCACTTATTACAAAAGAAGAAGCATATAAAGTGTCTTCATTATTTTTAAGTAGAGGCAATGATTCTCCACTTAATAACGACTCATCAACTTGTAAAGATGAACTTTCTTTTAAAATCATATCAGCAGGTATAACGTCACCTTCTTGTAAAATAATAGCGTCTCCTACAACTATTTCATAAGAAGGAATTCTAATAACGTTTCCACTTCGTCTTACAAAAGAAAATGAAGAGGACATTTTCTTTAATGATTCTATAGCTTTCTCCGCTTTAAACTCCTCAAAGGTGGCAATAAACGTATTTAAGATGATGACAAATAAAATAATACATCCATCGACATACTCCTTAATAAGAAAAGAAAGAAGCGCGGCAACACATAAAAGAATAATGCTTGGAGAAATAAGTCCTTTAATAAAAATTATAAAGATATTTTTTCTTTTATCTTCTTTTAAGATATTCTTCCCATCTTTTTTTAATTTTAGTTTTGCTTCTTCATTACTTAGTCCTTTAATCATATTTTCACCCTTAAAAAAAATCCCATACTGCATGTATGAGATTTCTTAATTTATTATATTGGTGAAATTTATTAATTATTCATCTTTCCATTCTGGATTCTTTTCTTCGATTTTTAAAATCATATTTTGAATTAATTTCTTTTCTTTTTCCACTCTGCCTTGATATGGATATGATTTAACATTGTTATCATATGCACGCTTTATTGATGAATATAGTTCCCATGCCACATCAAGGAACCCAGCGATATATAAAGCTGTCTTCATTGAATCTAAAGAAGAACGATATTGGAGGATATGACGTACGTTAGATTCTAATGACCAATAATAGTCAGATATAGCATCTACGCTTGCATCTAGACTCATCAAATAAAATTTGCCTATATAACCTAAAGACACTACACTTCTATCCACAAAATATTTTTCTTTTCTTACTATTTGATCACATGTCTTTTTTAAAAGATAGTAATCTTCTTTATCTAATAAATAATAATAGTTATATAAATAAGCATGAATAACTATAGGATCATAATCTTCATTATTAACATCGACATAAACTAGTTCACATTGAGAAGAGTAAATATTAAGTTCATTTTGTAGATTAATATAATAAATTTTTCTAACCTTTTCATTCTTAATATGATGAGCTATAAAGCCATCGGAGAATGATTCAGTACGATAAGGCATCGTCATCGCGGTAATAATGAAAGGAACGTATAATGCCATTATCAATAAGAAATAAGCAATTTGTTTATCAAAGAAGTTAATGATGAATAAAGAAACAACCATAACTGCGGCGTAAACAATGGAGCCCATTGTACCCGCTTTAAAATATTTCTTCCATTTGAATGAAGATTCATTCATAGGAATCATTTTTACTTCAGTGCCAATACCATCAATAGAAAAAGAAAAATAGATTTTTATTTTACCATCGATATTTCTAAAATGAAGGAAGAAAAATGAAGCATAAACTAATTTAGCCTTCAATATCTTTCCTCCAATTAGTTTCGATAAACCATAAACGATAACGGAAACGATAAAGCCAAGAATTAATGCAGTAGCTATATAAGCATATAAATTTACAGTTAAGTATTCTCTAATACTAAAGACATCAAATAATTGATAATTTAAAACCCATCCAATACCAATTAATGCAATAAATAAGACCCATGAAGCATTAAACAGTGGTTTGGGCATAGTATTTACTTCTTTATTTTCATTGTTGGAATCCATTATTTTTCCTCCTTGAAAGCTTCTTTATAAATCTTAAGCACCAATTCTTTAGTTAAAGGAATGTTGCTTGGAAATATTTTGCTACCATTGTCTGTGAGTTTGTTAGCCATAATAAGTAAATCCTCTTCTTTAACACCTACTTCTTTTAAAGAAGATGGCATAGAAAATTTTTTAAAGATTTCTTCAATTTTTTTAATTCCTTTATTAATAAGATCTTCCTCATCCTCATAGACACTTACCATCATAACATTTTTTGCAAACTTAATAAACTTTTCTTTATCAAAAGAATGCACTACTTTCATCCATGCAGGAATTAAAATAGCAAGTCCTTCTCCATGGGCAATAGAAGGGTATAAGCCTGATAATTCATGTTCAAGTTGATGAATTGGCATAAATGAATCTTTCCCTAAAGAGGTTAATCCATTATGAGAAAAAGAAGAAGCAAGCATCATTGTAGCGCGTGCACTATAGGAATAAGGAGAAGAGATTAGCTCTATTCCCGAGTCAATCGTGGCTTTAATGATTGCTTCCGCCATATAATCAGCAAATTCAATATCATCTGATTTATTAAAATATCTTTCAAATGAATGAGAGATAATATCAACTACTCCATATCCTAATTGATTTAAAGGAACCGTATAAGTAAGTTCTGGATTTTCAATAGAAGCTAAGGGACGATTTAATTCAGAATTAAATCCTCTTTTTAAATGATGCTCTTCATCTGAGATTACACAAGAAGAAGACATTTCACTTCCCGCAGCGGCGATTGTAATCATAGTAACGATAGGCAAAGCTTTCGTTGACACATATTTTTTTAAAGATATATCGTAAGGATTACCATCATAATAAAATCCATGAGCAATTAGTTTTGCAGAATCAAGAACTGATCCCCCTCCAACCGCTAGAATTAGTTCTACATTATTTTTTCTAGATAGAATAATTCCTTCTTTAACCTTTTCTAGTGTAGGATTTGCTTGTACTCCCCCAAGTTCTACAAATTCGATATTATTCTTTTTTAAAGAAGAAACCACTTTATCATATAGCCCAGATTTTTTAATAGAATTCTTTCCATAGTGAAATAAAACTTTTTTATAACCATAAGAAGAAATGATTTCTCCTATTTTATTTTCTTCACCTTTTCCAAAATATATTTTAGTTGGAAGCAAAAATTCAAAATTATCTTTCATTGTTAAAATATAAAGGATTAAATAATCCTTTCCTTTCTTTAATTTATTGAAACACGATTTACTATTTTATGCAAGATTATAAAAAATAAAATCTCTGAATCACTATGAAACAGAGATTATGATACACACATCATATAAAGATATATATTTACTCAGTACAAGCTTTATCAAATTTTATTCTTGTGACAAGTAATAAGCCTAAGATTTGTAAGATTGCTACAGTTAAATACAAATAAGATAAATCCTTGAATATATAAGGGACTATATATTCACATATAGTATTAAATATATTAACTACAATAACTAAAGCAGTGACGCCTTTTGTGACTAAGTCTACCTTTAATAATCGTTTTACTAAATCCATATGGCACGATAAGAATATTCCCCATGCTATGCCTCTTAAAGGTAATTCAATAAGTATTTTTGTAATCAAATTAAGAGGAGTAAATAAAACAAAACTTCTAATAATCATTAATATATAAGATAAATAAAGAAATTTATTCTTATTATTCTCATTAATGATCTTTTGTCCAATTAATATTATCAAAACCTCAAACACAATTTGTCCAGCGTAACAATAGCCCCATTCTTTTACGCCTAGTCCATTTGCTTTTAAATATGTAGATATATATGCTTCTCCAATATTCCAAGCGCCAAGGACTAAAATGTAAGAGAATAAATAGATTAAGAATAATTTATTTAGTAAAACTTCCTTATAAGAAATTTTTTTCTTCTCTAATACAGTTTCTTCTTTTGGTTCCATGAAGAAAAAGATAATTCCCGCGAAGGCAAATAACAAAGAAGCAATTAAGAATACATATTTATAATCAATAAAATCAATTAATATTCCACCCACAAAAACGGATACTAGATATCCAAGAGACCCAAACATTCTCGTAATAGCGTACTTTTTATGTTCTAAATCATTATATTTACATCCGATTCCATCGGTTAAAGAAAAGGATGGCGAGTTATGCAAACTAAATATGATTGTAAACACGATTAAGAAGCCAAAGTTTGTTAAGAATCCATAAAAACTCATCACGATAAGTTGGATAAAGCAAAGAAGAGAAGCTAAACGTAAATTCCTTTTCAAATTAAAAGATAATTTACCGTAAAGTAAATTACCTAATAAGTTTGATAAAGGAATTAGTGCTAAAAGTATTCCCTGCTTCGTCCCCGTAATTCCTATTTCTAAAAAGAATAGAGCAAGGAAAGGAGATACAAGTGCATCCGCAAAATATAAAATGAAGAAGGCTAGGTTAACTTTTTTAACATTATTTTCCATATATTTTATTATTTGTCAAATTTTTTAACTCTAACAAAATCTAATACACAATAAGCTGCGCTTGCAACAATAGTAGTAAGAGCAATAATAATCCATTCGGTAGCTCCAAGAATAGAAATATCAAATCCTCCAACACTTCCAAGTCCTGGAATATTTACAAATAGAAGAACTAATGAAATAAGAATCATGACTGCACATAGAGCGATACGATACCACTTAAATGGCAAACAACGAACCACAAGAATAACTAAACTTACAAATGATAAAGAGATACCTGCCATAGCAATTAATTGCTTAGTAATTTCTAGATTTTGTAAATCACTATAACCAATCTTAGTTAAACCAAATGCCCCAATGAAACATAAAATCATTGGAATAATTGTGGTTATGATAAGAGCGATAGATCCCGGAATTGCTCTTGAAAGAACATTCTTCATAAATCCACCTTTAATTCTAGTTGGATTTGGTTGTAGAGCTAATAATACTGAAGGAATACCAATCACACATGTTTCTAAAATAAATAAATTTCGAGGAATGTATGGATATAAAGTAGATACGATTAAAATCATTGCAAAGATTGTTTTCATTAAGAATAAAGAAGCTAAATCTTGAATGTTATTAATAACTCTTCTACCTTCTTGTACCACTTTTGGTAAGCACTTGAAATTAGAATCAATTAATACAAGTTGAGCCACGTTTCTTGCTGCTTCAGAACCAGAAGCCATAGCGATAGAACAATCAGCTTTCTTTAACGCTAAGATATCATTTACACCATCACCAGTCATAGCTACTGTATGTCCTGCTTTTTTCATTTCTTGAACAAGAATTGCTTTTTGTTCAGGAGCAACACGGCCAAATATTGTATATTCATTAGCAGCTTTAGCAACTTCATCAAGGCTCATGCCCTCTAATGAAATATATTTATCAGTTTCATCAACTCCAACTTGTTCAGCAATTTTTGCTACTGTCAAAGCATTATCACCTGATATAATTTTTACTTTAACATCATTTTCTTTGAACCAAGCGATAGTATCCGCTGCTTCTTCACGAATATGATCTTTGATAATATATGCTGTAATTGGTAATAAATCTTCAGGAAGTTTATCTCCTGAAATTAGTTCATTAGACTTAGCAAGAAGAACAACACGATATCCTTGTTCCGTATATTCTTGTAGTTTTTTACAAATTTGGCTATCAGGAGAGATTATAAACTCAGGAGCTCCAAGAACATATGTGCCTGCACCTTCAAAGGAAACAGCTGATAACTTTCTACTTGATGAGAAAGGAAGGATTCTCTTTGCTTTTAATATATTTTGTGCAGGGAAAGCACTTATCAATGCTTTCGCGGTATCATTTTGTTCTTTAAATGAAGCGATTAAATCACCTACTACAACTTTATGATCAATATCATCTTTGTTGATAGAAAGAACTTTTTCAACTTCCATAGTACCATCGGTGATTGTACCTGTTTTATCTAAGCATAAAACATCTACACGCGCTAAAGACTCAACGGAATAAGGATCTTTAACTAAAGCTCTACGTTTAGCAAGAGCGATGACTGACACTACTAAGGTAACTGAAGTTAATAGATATAGTCCAGAAGGAATCATTGCAACCATCGCGCCACAAGTAGTCTTTACTAAATCTTGTACTGCAGAACCATTCCATCCAACTTTACCCCATGAAACTAAGAAGTAGATAACGGCAAATGGAATAATGACTACAGAAATCATCCTAATGATTAAATTAAGTGAATTTAAGATTTGTGAGTTATTGCTCTTAACTTTCTTAGCCATCAATTGAAGTTGAGCAATGTAATTATCTTCTCCGATTCTTTCAACACCGGCTACACACGAGCCAGATGAAATAAATGAACCTGCAAATAAAACATCACCAACTGTCTTTCTAACTGGTAAAGCTTCACCTGTAAGTAAAGATTCGTTTACTTCAACTACACCATCTTTAATGATACAGTCAGAAGGAATTTTCTTTCCTGTTGTTAATAAAACAATATCATCTAGAACAAGTTCCTTTGAATCAATATCAGTAATGATGGAGTTTCTTAATACTCTTGTCTTATCAGAAGTAATTAATGATAACTTATCTACAATTGATTTAGCACGACATTCTTGAATAATACCAATCAATAAATTCGCAGTAACGATTAATACGAAAAATAAATTTACTACTTCACTGATATTATCAGTTACGCTGATATAAATCACAGCAATTGCGTAAAGCAAGATATTAAAGAAAGTAAAGATATTTTTTAAAATGATTGTTAAATATGATTGACCATATTTCTTTTTGGAATCATTAACTAATCCAGCTTTCTTTCTTTCGTCTACTTGATCTAATGTCAAACCTTTATCAGGTTTTGGATTAAAACGAACGACTGTCTTTCCATTACTTGAAATTGCATTTCTAAATTCTCTAGTATTTTCTAATGTAGAGTAATCATCTTCATCGACCAAAACTGCCTTTTTTCCTTTTCTAAATAATTTAAATTCAGAAGTTTGATCTTGATATCTATCGTTTTGAGAAAACTCTGTCTCATTTTGTTTGTTTTCATCCATATTTACGACCACCTTTATTATTTATACTATATCAATTAGTATATCAAATATAAAAATATATTTTTATAATTATTTAAATTTTTTTTATTATTTTTGATTTTAGGCTTTTTTCTTCTTATAATTCGTCGAAAGATTTAGGTACTTTATCTTTCTTTATCGCATTAATTATTTTCTCTTCTTTTTCTTTAGAAACCTCTTTATTTGCTAATTTTGCCACCTTTTTAATAAGATTTCGTATACTTTCATCGGAAGATAAATCTTGTGAAGTAACTGTTTTTGCAAGCGAAATGATATCTTCTTTTTTTACCGATGTTCTTTTCTCAACTTTGGAAAAAATACTATCATCCATGTAAAACGCCCTCCTACATTTAATGTATGAAAAAAAAGTAAGTCTGTTACAACCTACTTTCTTTCTCGACAAATAATTTTTATAGGTGAACCGGTAAACTCAAAGCAATCTCTTAAGCGATTTTCTAAAAATCTTTGATAGGAAAAATGCATATAGTTTGGTGAGTTAACAAAAAGAACAAATGTTGGAGGACAACTAGCAACTTGATTTCCAAAATAAATCTTTAATCTTCCTCCGTTAAAGTCTGGAGGAGGGTTAATAATTTGCGCATCTTGTAAAATCTCATTTAGTGTTGATGTTGCCACTCGATAAGTATATGAAGAATATGCTAAATCAATCTCTGGGAATAAGGTAGCAATACGCGATTTATTTTTCGCAGATAAATAAACAATTGGAGCATAATCTAAAAATTTAAATTCATTTCTAATCTTTTTAGTAAATTCGCTCATAGAATTTTGTTCATGAGGAACTAAATCCCATTTATTCACTACGATAACAATCGCTTTATGTGCATCTAAAGCGTATCCAACAACGTGTTTATCCTGTTGTTGAATTCCTTCACTAGCATCGATGACAAGAAGAACCACATCGCTTCTATCTATCGCAGCTAGAGCGCGGATGGCAGCATATTTATCAACTGATTCATATATTTTTCCTCTTTTTTTAAGTCCTGCTGTATCAATAACAATATAGTCTTTACCATCGCGTTTAAAATGTGTATCAATAGAGTCACGTGTAGTACCTTCAATAGAAGAAACAATTACTCTTTCTTGATTTAAAATGGCATTAGTTAAAGATGATTTTCCAACATTTGGACGTCCGATAAGAGAAAACTTAATTTCGTTATCATATTCTTTTTCTTTCTTTTCTGGAAGTAATTCAATAATCTTATCAAGAATATCCCCAATTCCTATACCATGAGAACCTGAGCAAGGTAAAGGATCTCCTAAACCTAGTCCATAGAATTCTGGAACGTTATCACTTTTTTCAATTTCATCTACCTTATTAACCGCTAGAATGATAGGTTTAGTAGTTTTATAAAGCATCTTAGCTACTAAGCGATCATCACGAGTAATACCCACTTGTCCATCGACTACAAAAACAATAACATCCGCTTCTTCAATTGCTATTTCCACTTGCGCTCTTATTTGTTCTTGAAAAGGAGCATTTTGTATTTCCACTCCTCCTGTGTCGACCACAGAAAAAGTTTGAGTAAGCCACTCTGCCTTACCATATAAACGATCTCTTGTAATGCCGGCTTGATCATCTACTATCGCTTGTCGTTCGCCAATAATACGATTAAAAATTGTCGATTTTCCGACGTTAGGTGAACCAACTATAGCCACTAATCCTCTACTCATTTATATCTCCTACCTTTTCTAGGATTATTTTTATAATCGCATCAATAGATTCTTCTATAGTTAAAGAAGAAGTATCTAATGAAATTGCATCATCAGCCTTACGAAGAGGTGCGAATTCACGATGCGAATCAATATAATCACGTCTTTCTAAGTCTTTTTCTATTTCTTCTTTAGTTAAATTTATGCCTCTTTGCAAATTTTCTAAATAACGTCTTTCCGCTCTTGTTTTAACACTAGCCACTTGAAATATCTTCACATCCGCATTAGGTAATACGTATGTACCAATATCTCTTCCATCCATTACAACTGATTTATTGAGAGCCATTTTTCTTTGTTCTTCCACTAGATGCAAGCGCACATATTTATTCGCAGCAATAAAAGAAACATTAGCAACTACTTCTTGCGTTCTAATTTCTTTTGTGACATCTTCTCCATTTAAAAGAACATCTCCGTTCACTAATAAGTCAATCTTAATGTCTTTTAATAAAGATGCAACTTTTTCATCATCTTGACAATTAACGCCTTTTTTTAGAGCATAAAGGGTAACACAGCGATACATAGCGCCTGTGTCTACATATGTGTATCCTAATTTTTTTGCTACTCCTTTAGCAACAGTAGATTTACCTGCTGCTGATGGTCCGTCAATTGCAATTGTTATCATAAATAAAACTCCTACAAAATTAGTTGATAATGAAATAAATAATTAAAATAATGAGAATTGCTACAGCAACTCCAAACAATGAAATTATAATGATTCTATTTTTCTTTTCAAGTCTTTCTTGTTCTTCTTCAAAAGCTTTTATATCTTTTTCTTGATCTTGACCAGTAATGGAACTATATTGGTCATGAGCAGCAAAAATATCATCTAAAGATAAAGAACGAGTACGTTTTCCAACATGTTTAATTGGAGCAGTTACATCTTCTTGACTAGTAGAATCATCAATACTCTTATTAGATGGCACTTGATATGGAGTTTGATACATAGAATTATCATCCATCTTTGCAATGTCATCTCTTAGTTTTGCATATTTCTTTACTCTGGTATTTTCTTCCATGTTATGCACCCTCTTCACTACTAGTATATAATACAAGAAATCTTATAAAATTAATAGTAATAAAATGATAAATTCCAATTGTTTATAAAGAGAAGATAGTTGCAAGTATTTGATTTTTTCTTCACGGACAAAAATGTTCTTGTGTCGATTTGTGGTAAGGCAATGACAAAAGTATTGAAAAAAGACTTCCTTCCTAATATAATTAATACGTATATTAAGGAGGCTATTAAAAATGGCAAAAAAAGTTACAGTTAAGAAAGATGTCTGCATCGGTTGTGGATTATGCACAAGCACAGCTCCAGAAGTATTCGCTTTTGGTGATGACGGATTAGCAGAAGCAGTTGTTGCAGAAGTTGCAGCAGATTTAGAAGCAAGCGCTGATGAAGCAGCAGCAAGCTGTCCAGTTTCAGCTATCGAAGTAGAATAGTTTAAAACTTATTAGGCATCTCTTGAAGATGCCTTTTTTATGCAAAAAAAAAGATTTGTAAAGGTAAGTTAAATCCTAAACAAATCTTTTTTCTTATTTTTGATTTCTTAATAAATCTCTAATTTCAGTTAATAATTCTTCACTAACTGAAAGAGGAGCAGGTTTAGAAGCTTCTTCTTGAGCTTTCTTTGCCTCTTCTTCTTTTTGAGCTTTATAAGCATCGTAGAATTCTTGTTCTTTCTTTCTTAATTTGATTCCTTTTTCAACTTTGAATTCAATTCTCTTAACTTTATTTGACATTGCTTCATTAGCATCTTTAACTTTATTAAATGCTTTTACAATGCAGAATAATACAATAGCCACTAAAAGGAAATTGATAATTGCAGAAATAAATGCTCCCCAATCGATATAGATAGACTTTGTCATATCTAATACATTAGTGGCATTTCCCGCTTCATCAAGAACCCAAACCTTTACAAGAGGAGTGTACATCTTATTTAATGCGTCTGCATTTCCACCACAAAGGTAGTAAATGATTGTATTGATTATAGGCTTTAAGATCCCATTTGATAAAGCTGTAACAATCGCTGTGAAAGCTGCACCAACGATAGTACCAACAGCCATATCCATCACATTTCCACGTGATATAAACTTTTTAAACTCAGCAAAAAATTTCTTCATGAATTCATTTCTCCTTTCCCTATTTTTTATTATACAACCTTATTATAAAGGCATAAATATATTTTTATAAAAGATGATAAAGCATTTATTCGTGTAAGCATTTTCATTTAGCGGAGTTATATCTTTTATGCACTTTTTTTATTATAATAGCCCTAATATTAGGAGAAATTTCTTATGAGAAGAACGATATTAAGCGAAGAAGAAATCCAAACTATTTGTTCAATGATTGGAAGACAATTATCTTCCCGTTATAGATTTTCTGATGAACCTCCTGTTGCTATATGCGTCATGAATGGAGCCATTCCTTTTGCATCGGATTTATTAAAAAACGTCAATATTCCTATAATAATTGACTATATTCAATTAAGCACTTATAGAAATAGTGAATCAAATGGTAATGTTATTATCAATAAAGATATTTCCACAAATTTACAAAATAGAGATGTAATAATTATAGAAGATATCGTCGATAGCGGAATTTCTTTAAATTTCTTAACCGATTATATCTTCAAAAAATATCGTCCAAAAAGCATCGTATCTGTTTCCTTAATCTCACGTATTTCTAAAAGAAAAGTATCTGTAAAAATCGATTATTTAGGAAAAGAAATTGACGAAGACTCTTTCCTAGTAGGATATGGTCTAGACTACAAAAAAATGTTTAGAAATGAACGTTATGTCTTTGTTCCTTCCCAAGAAGAAATTGAGGAATGGGATAAATTAGTAAAAGAATAATTTATTTTATATACAATACAAATAAAAAAAGAAAATTTGAGTAAAAAAATACCCAACCATAATGATCGGGTATCTAAACTCAAATTTTTTTAATCTTTAAATGGTTTTCTACCTGCATAAGTTGTATGTAACAACTCATGAGCTTTATGAGAATTTGGTTCACCTAAGAAATCTTTATATAAAGCTTGAATTTGAGGATTGTTATGAGATTGTCTTAGTGTTAATCTTTCATCTTCTGAATATATTGCAGCAGCACGTTTTTGTCTATATGTATCTAAGATATCAACATCTTCATCCTTTAAGAAACAAGGTTTAACATAAGATTGTCCACCACCATTGATACATCCTCCTGGGCAACACATAATCTCGATAAATGTGTATTTTGATTTTCCAGCACGAATGTCATCTAAAATTGGTTTAGCATTCTTCATACCAGATGCAATAGCAACATTAATTTGTTTTCCACCTAATGTGAAAGAAGCTTCTTTTAATCCTTGTAAGCCACGAACTTCTTCAAATTTAATTGCTTCATGTTCTTTACCTTCAAGAGCAAAATATGCTGTTCTTAAAGCTGCTTCCATAACGCCACCAGTAACACCGAAGATAACGCCAGCACCTGTGTAATCGCCAAGTAAGTCTTGATCGAATTCTTCATCAGGTAGACGTTTGAAATCAATACCAGAACGTTTAATTAAATCACCTAATTCTCTTGTTGTTAATACTGCATCAACATCCTTGATACCATCTTTTTGAAGTTGTTCTCTTTCCTTTTCAAACTTCTTCGCAGTACAAGGCATAATAGAAACGACAAAGATATCTTTTGGATCCAAACCGTTCTTTTGAGCAAAATATGATTTGATAATTGCACCTTCCATCTCATGAGGAGATTTACAAGAAGATAGATGATCAAGTAAATCTGAATAATAATATTCAGCATAATTGATCCAACCTGGAGAACAAGAGGTAATCATTGGAAGAGAACCATTGTTTTTAATTCTATACAATAATTCATTTGCTTCTTCCATGATTGTTAAGTCAGCACCGAAGTTAGTGTCATAAACTCTATCAAATCCTAAACGTTTTAATGCTGCAACCATCTTTCCAGTAACAGGTGTACCAATCTTCATACCGAATTCTTCACCTAAAGAAGCTCTAACAGCAGGAGCTGTTTGAACAACAACAAACTTTCCTTCTGCTTTTGCTTTATCAACTAAATTGATTTCTGATTTTTCCATCAATGCACCTGTTGGACATACGTTGACGCATTGTCCACATAATAAACAAGGTGATTTAGCAAATGAACGATTGCCAGCTGGAGCAACGATTGTATTAAATCCACGATTTTCAAATCCAAGAATTCCATTACCATGAGCGTCAGCACATCTTGCTACACAACGTCCGCATAAAATACATTTTGATGTATCGCGGATAATAGATGGAGTTAAATCATCATATGTAGTAGGTGTTTTTTCACCAGCGAACATATTTTCTCTTGCTCCTACTAATTTAGCAACGTGTAACAATTCACAATTGCCGTTTTTACGACATTGTTGACAGTTTTGATTATGATTTGAAAGTAATAATTCAACAGAGATTCTTCTTGCGTTTACTGCGCGAGGAGAATTGATTTTAATTTCCATTCCTTCTGCAACTGGGAATACACAAGAAGCTGATAAACCTCTTGCTCCTCCACCTACTGCTTCAACTAAACATACACGACAAGATGCTTTTGAGCATTGTCCATGATTAAATGCACATAATGAAGGGATTTCATATCCACAAAGTCTAGCAGCTTCTAGAATTGTTAGGCCTTCCTCTACTTGATAGGAATGGCCCTCAATTTTAATATTTACTAATGCCATAATATTTTTCCCTCCTAGTCCTTAATAATAGCTTTAAATTTACAATTTGCTTCACAAAGTCCGCACTTGATACATTTAGCAGCATTGATAACATGAATTCTTAATGGGAATGTAGCTGGTTTACCAACTGGAGCTTTTTCAGTCTTAGTAATTGCAGATACTGGACAGTTTCTAGCACACATACCACATCCTGCACACTTCTCATCAATAATACGATATTTCATTAAGTTCTTACAAACGTGTGCTTTACATTTCTTATCGACGATATGTTCAACATATTCATCCATAAAGTTAGCCATAGTAGATAGAATTGGGTTAGCAGATGTTTGTCCTAATCCACATAATGAGTTGGACTTAACTGCCGCTGCTAATTCTTTTAATGCTTCTAAATCTTCCATTGTACCTTTTCCATCAACGATACGATTTAAAATTTCAAGCATTCTCTTTGTACCAATTCTACATGGTGTACATTTACCACATGATTCATCACAAATAAATTCCATATAGAATTTTGCGATGTTAACCATACAGTTATCTTCATCCATAACAATAGCGCCGCCAGAACCCATCATGGAACCAAGAGCAACTAAGTTGTCATAATCGATTGGAGTATCTAAATTTTCTTTTGTTAAGCATCCTCCTGATGGTCCACCAGTTTGAATAGCTTTAAAGTCTTTGTTATTTGGGATACCACCACCAATATCATAAACAAGTTCACGAATTGTAGTACCCATTGGAATTTCAACAAGACCAACATTATTTACTTTACCGCCTAAAGCGAATACTTTAGTACCTTTTGAT
>JALFBO010000049.1 GCA_022772105.1 Erysipelotrichaceae bacterium
CGTCAGCGAAGAATGTATGGATAAATTTGTTGATCTATATGTGCAAGGAAAATATAAAAATGTCAACATTGATGAATTATATCCTTTCATGAATAATAAGTCTATTAAGAAAATATTCTCTTACTATTTATGCAAAGATTAGAAGGACAAGAAGTGGTTTTCACTTCTTGTTTTTACAATGAATATTTTCTTTTGTTTACTACCTAAAAGTAATATTATAAGAATACAAGGAGAAAAATATATGCAAATCAATGAAGTAAAATATGGATTTAAACTAATTTCTATCACAGACTTAACAGATTTAGGTTCAAAATTATATCAATATTATCATGAAAAAAGTGGAGCTACTGTAGTATATGTTGAAAATGATGATACTAATTGTTGCTTTACTATCGGTTTTAGAACATTACCACAAGATTCAACAGGGGTATGTCACATTATTGAACATAGCCTTTTATGCGGTTCAGAGAAATATCCTTTAAAGGAACCATTTGTTAATTTGATGAAGACATCAATGGCTACTTTTTTAAATGCTTTTACCGCGAATGACTGGACTATGTATCCATTTGCTTCACAAGTTGAACAAGATTTTAATAATATTTTAAGCATTTATTGTGATGCGGTATTTAGACCATTAAGTATGAAAGATCCAAAGCCATTCCTTCAAGAAGGATGGCATCTAGAGATGCTTTCTAAAGATGATATCCCTTCATATAAAGGCGTAGTTTATAATGAGATGAAAGGTGCGATGTCATCTGTTGATCGAATTCTACAACAAGCTACTTTAGAAGCGATGTATAAAGA
Source organism: Erysipelotrichaceae bacterium (assembly GCA_022772105.1). Classification (GTDB taxonomy): domain Bacteria; phylum Bacillota_I; class Bacilli_A; order RFN20; family CAG-449; genus UBA3210. Next base: position 805 of record JALFBO010000049.1, read on the forward strand.
TTCGTTCTATGGTTATAATTCAGGAGGAGATCCTGATGTTATTCCTTCTTTAACTTACGAGGATTATAAAGCTTTTTATCACAAACATTATACACCACAAAATGCAATGACTTATTTCTATGGCAAGATGGATATTGAAGCAAAATTAAAATGGTTAGATGAGGAATATTTCTCCCATTATACAAAGACTGATGAAGAGATTGTCATCAAAGAACAAGAACCATTTATCAGCCGTGATTTTGTCAAAGAATATGAACTTGGTGAAGGAGAGAGCGAAAAAGATAATACTTATATGTCTTTATGCTATGGTTTAGGTTATTATGATGATTACGAAGAATTCATTGCTATGCAAGTTCTTTTAGATGCGTTACTTTCTAAAAATGATTCACCATTAAAGAAAGCATTATTAGATGCAAAACTTGGTGTTGATGTCGATGCATTTATCGATGATGATAAGATTAAACCTTCTTTAAATATTATTCTTTCAAAAACTAATAAAAATAAAAAAGATGAATTCTTTAACGTTTTTACAGCCAAAGTTCAAGAACTTGTTAAAAATGGCATCCCTAAAGAATTATTGAAAGCTTCTATTAATTATTTTGAATTTAAGGATAAAGAACTTGATACAGGCGGATTCCCTAAAGGCTTAGTCATCGCAATGAATATGATGGGAAACTTTAATTATCATTTCTCACTAGATAGCCACTTGTTCTACTCTAAACATTACAACAAATTAAGAAATGAATTAGATAATGGCTATTTTGAAAGATTACTTGAAAAATATCTATTAAATAATAACCATATGGTTCAAGTAATGTGTGTTCCTTCTTTAACACTTGGTAAAGAAAGAAAAGAAAAAATGGATGCGCTTATGAAATCTATAAAAGATAATATGAGCGAAGAAGAGATTGATGCAACTATTAAACAAACGCAAGAACTCCTTGCATATCAAAATAAAATTGATACGAAAGAGGAACTTGATCTTCTTCCAAAATTAAGTGTTAAAGATATTCCTTCTTCCATTAATTGGCTCGACACAAAGAAAACTAAAGTTAAAGGTATCCCTTCTTTCTATCACGAAGTGTCTACAAATAAGATTGCTTATTTAAGAGCTTATTTCTCTTTAGATGTTTTGCCTTTTGACGATTTACCATATGTAAAATTATTACTAAGATTATTTACTAATTTACCTACATCTAAATATAGCGTTGAAGAATTATCAAATAAGATTAAGATGTATCTTGGTGATTTCTCTTTCTCAATGTCAATTGGTTCAGTAACTAAAGAAAAGACAATTGAAAAAGTTAAATTATCAATTTCTTCACTAGAAGAAAATGTAGATCAAATTGCTCCGTTAATGAATGAAGTGCTACTACATACTAAATTTAATGCTAAGGAGATCAAACGTGTTTTAAATCAAATGTTAACTGATGCACGTATTGGTATAATGCAAAATGGAACAGGAGTAGCAATCACTAAAGCTAGAGCAAGTTTCTCTAAAGAAGGGGCTCTTCTTTCTAAAGTTTCAGGTATAGAATTATATTATTTTATTAGTGATTTACTAAATAATTTTGATGGAAAAGCTATTTGCAATAAATTAAAAGATATCTGTAAATTACTATTTACAAAAGCTAATGCTACTTTCTCTTTATCAGGGGATAAAGAAACAATCGCTTCTTTAAAGGAGAGCTTAAAGAAGGCAAAATTACCAAATAAAGAAGTCAAACAAAAATTAGAAGTTAGCCTTTTAAATGCTTCTTCACAAGCTTTTGTTATTCCTTCTGACGTTTCATATAATGCGCTTGTATCTTCAATTAATGACTTTGATGTTACTTTATCTGGTAAACTATATATTTTATCGCATATTGTTTCTTTAGATTATTTATGGCCAGAAGTAAGAGTTAAAGGTGGATCTTATGGGGCTTCAATGCGTGTGACTAGATCTGGTGATATATTCTTCTCTTCTTTCCGTGATCCAAATGTCAAGAATACCTATGAGGCATATGAAAATATCGCTAACTATTTGAAGAAACTTAAACCATCTAAAGAAGAATTCTTCTCTTATGTTATTGGAGCGGTTGGTTCATTTGATCAACCAACTTCAACAAGTTCATTAATCGATTCTATGGATAGTAATTATTTATTAGGTATAGGCAAAAAAGATTTAATGCAAATCAAGAAAGAAATGCTTCATACTACATTAAAAGATGTACGTGGTTATGCTCCTCTTATGGAAAGCATTGCCTCTAAGTGTAGTAGATGTAGTGTAGGTAATGCTACCAAAATCAATGAATATGGAAAATTTGATGAAGTAAAACCATTATAAACTGTTATATAAGAAAGCTTAGGATAATCCTTCGCTTTCTTTTTTTTATCTTCCTGTTATGTTAAGATAAAAAAGTGAGGAAAAGAAATGGAAACATATATAGTAAAACCATGTGGATATTGTTTAGGAGTCAATAATGCAATTGACCTTTCTTTAAAAGTGAAGAAAAAGTATCCTTCTAAGAATGTTTATATTTTTGGTATGTTAGTACATAATAATGTGGTAACTGATATGTTACAAAAAGAAGGTATTATTACTTTAGATACTACAACTTGTTCGAAAAAGAAAAGGCTACAAGAATTTACAAGCGAAGATATTGTTATATTTACCGCTCATGGACATGATGAAGAATATGAAGCGATTTTAAAGAAAAATAATGTCCTATATTTTGATTCAACTTGTCCTATCGTAAAGAAGAATATTTCTTTAATAAAGGAATATCTAAAAACAGGTGATGTTATATATATTGGGAAAAAGAATCATCCAGAAACTGAAGCCGCTTTAGCGGTTTCTTCAAATATCATTCTTTACGATATCAAGGAAGGATTTGATGTGAATTTAGTAAAAAAAGATCAAATTCATGTGGTGAATCAAACGACGTTATCATTTTTAGAATTAGAAGATATTCATAAGGATATAATTCATTATTTTCCTAGCGCTATTATTGAAGATGAAATATGTGGTGCAACTAGGGTTCGACAAACTCGCATTGCTTCTTTAAATGAAGATTTTGACCTCTTTGTTATTATCGGCTCGTTAAAATCATCAAATACAGATAAGCTTTTCCAAATTGCTAAAGAAAAATATCCGTCATCACTAGTTTTAAAAGTTGAAACAAAAGAAGAATTAAAAAAATATGATTTAAGCAAGTGCAAAAAGGCATGTCTTGCTAGTGGCACTTCCACTCCTCTTTCATCGATAGAGGAAATAGAAAAATATTTAAAGGAGATTTAATATGGAAAAAATACAGTACAAATTAAAAAAAGAATGTAATCATATCGCTTTTATTATGGATGGTAATGGTAGATGGGCTAAAAAAAGACTTCTAGCGCGTCATTTCGGCCATAAAGAAGCATGTAAAAGAGTTATTGAAATAGGAAGAGCATGCCAAGATATTGGTATTAAAGCAATGACTCTATATGCTTTTTCGACTGAAAACTGGTCGCGTCCTCAAGATGAAATTGATCATCTTTTTGAATATTTAGATGAATTTTTCTTAAGTAATATAGACGAATTTATGGAAAGAGGAGTAAGAGTGCAAATGATGGGGGAAATGGATGCTTTACCTCTTCATTCACAAGAGACAATATCAAAAGCTATTGATATGACAAAAAATAACTCATCTTTCTTCTTTAATATTTGCTTAAATTATGGCTCAAGACAAGAGATTGTTAGGGCAACAAAATTAATCGTTAAAGACGTGCAAGAAGGAAAAATTTTAGAAAGTGACATCGATGAAAAGTTGTTCTCTTCCTATTTATATTCTTCTAATTTACCTCCTATTGATTTGATGATTAGAACTTCAGGGGAGCAACGTTTATCAAATTTCTTATTGTATCAACTAGCTTATTCGGAGTTTATTTTTACTCCAACTTGTTGGCCAGATTTTAAAGCTGATAAACTAATTGAATGTTTAGAAGAATTTGCTACTAGAAATAGACGTTTTGGGGGACTTATTAATAAGTAAAGCGTTTACATTTTATTTGTGATTTGTTTTATGGAATTTGTTTGCTTGATTTAGTAAGATGGTAAAGTAAGGTAGGGATAGACAAATATGAATAATTTTGACAAGATTATCGTTTTAGATTTCGGAAGTCAGTATAATCAGCTTATTGCTCGTAGGGTAAGAGATTTCGGAGTTTTCTCTGAACTAATTCCATATGATACTCCATGCGAAGAAATACTGGCTAAGGGAAATGTAAAAGGTATTATTTTTTCTGGTGGACCACGTTCTGTTTATGATGAGGATGCTTTTATTTGTGATAAAAGAATTTTTGATGCAGGACTTCCTATTCTTGGAATTTGCTATGGTATGCAACTAATGTGCAAAGAGCTAGGAGGGGAAGTAATTGGTGATGGTAAAAAGGAGTATGGAGGACAAGATATTACTCTTTTAAAAGACAATCTTTTATTTAAAGATACACCCGCTACTCAACAAGTTTGGATGTCACATGGAGATAGAGTAAATAAGATTCCTTCTGGATTTGAAGTTATCGCTTCTTCTTCAACATGTCCATATGCTGCAATATACAATAAAGAAAGAAATTTTTATGCAGTACAATTCCATCCAGAAGTAAGAAATTCAGTTCATGGATTAGAATTAATTAAAAATTTTATAATCGATATATGCCACGCAAAGAATGAGTGGAATATGGGAAATTATATTGATATTAAATGTCAAGAGATCAAAGATGAAGTAAAAGATAAAAAAGTGTTGCTTGGTATTTCAGGTGGGGTTGATTCCACTGTTGCAGCAGTGCTCATTGCTAAAGCTATTGGAAAACAATTAACATGTATGTTTATCGATCATGGACTACTTAGAAAAAATGAAGCTCAAATTGTTATGGATCGCTTTGCAAAATATAATATTAACGTTATTCAAATTGATGCATCACAACGTTTTATGAGCTTATTAGAAGGAGTTGCAGATCCAGAACAAAAGAGAAAAATTATCGGTACTGAATTTGTGAGAACTTTCGACGAAGAATCAGGTAAATTAGATGACTTTACATATTTAGCTCAAGGTACTCTTTATACCGATTTAATTGAATCAGGTACTAAAACTGCAAAGGTGATCAAATCACATCATAATGTCGGTGGATTACCAAAAGATATGAAATTTAAACTTCTCGAGCCATTAAACATTCTTTTTAAAGATGAAGTAAGAGCTTTAGGAAAGGAACTTGGACTTGCTGATGAACTTGTATATCGTCAACCATTCCCAGGACCAGGTCTAGCTATTAGAATTATCGGAGCTATTGACGAAGAGAAGTTAAATGTTGTTAAAGAATCTGACGCGATACTACGCGAAGAAATTGCTCGTGCTGGTTTAGAAAGAGAAATTTGGCAATATTTTACAGTTTGTACCGGACTAAAAACTGTTGGTGTAATGGGGGATAATCGTACTTACTCTTATACAGTAGCTATTCGAGCAGTTACTTCAATTGATGGAATGACATCAAATTGGGCAAAGATTCCTTATGATGTCTTAGAAATTATTTCTCGTCGTATTGTTAATGAGGTACCAAATTGTAATAGAGTCGTTTTAGATATTACAAGTAAACCTCCAGCAACAATTGAGTGGGAATAAAATATTTTCCTTATTTAACTAATGAATATATGTTAATAAAATAAAAAAGAACAATAATTTTAGCTTATATACTAAAATATTGCTCTTTTTTGTTGAAATAAATAATCATTATTTATTATTCAGCTTTTTTGTTTTCTTCCTTACTCGCGGTAGTTCTTACATCGATAACACCTGGAACTTCTTCTTTTAGAATGATTCCAATACCAGCATCTAAAGTTTCGTTGATCATTGAACAACCGTCGCATGCGCCAATTAAAGAAACATAAACAATGCCATCTTCAAATGAATCGAATACTACATCTCCTCCATCTCTTTGTAAAAATGGACGAATTTTATCAAGCGTCATATTTATTTGATCTTCAATGCTCATAGTTAATACTCCTTTGCACGTGATTTATTATAGCACATTATTATATTATTTAACCAAAAAAATAATAGTTAGTAAAAAATATTTTTTTTAGAAAATTTTAACGAGGGTTCTATCTTTCTTATAACATGTGGGGGTAATATAAAAGTAAATTTATTAAATTACTATCAAGAGATAATTTTTAATATTTTAAAAGGCTGATATACAGCGCCGAATAAGCACGAAATACCAACCTTTATTTTATCTTTGGATAACTTTAAGTTTATATGTCTTTTTGATTAATATTAATAGATTTTAACTACATTTTTACTACTTAAATCTAATTGATAGAAATGAGCATCTCCCAATAGTAATTTTGGAATATAGTTTAAGAAATATAAATATCCAGAACTTGAAATAACTAAACTTGAGCCATAATAAGTGGAATTATATCCGAGAATTAATTCTTGGGTGCCGTCTTGAGTTGCGGTTTTGCTTACTTTATAAAAACCTGCACTGCTAGCTGCTGTTGCAGCGTATGAATAATAATAAACATAATCACCATGTAATAAGATTTCAGATGGATTAGTTTTGCTAGAAGCAATCTTTGTTCCTTCCGCTAATGATGTAAAGTCAGTTCTTCTAACAGAATTGTCAATGGTTCCATTATAAATATAGAAAATATTATTTCCATCAAAAGCAAATTGTTTAACGTTTTTAATATTGCTTGATAGCACTGTTCCTTTTAGTCCTTCAGTTAAGGATGTTATATCAGATATTGACATAAATTCAATATTTCCATTATCTTGGCCAGTTGCGCAGTTAATGTAATATAATTTGTTATCTTTTATAGTGAAGTTTTTCGCACCATCAATATTTGAGAATTTAACATATTCACTTCCATCTAATTTCATTCTAGATATACCACCAGCTAATCCAGCCCAGTTATAATGTGTTGCGTATATATATGTTCCATCACTGACCATATTTCTAATATCATTAGAACTGATTTTTTCTGCTTCACCACCGGTTTTTAGATTGATAGAGTATAAATCGTTATTTGTTAACATCGTAACTTGATTGAAATACATTATATTGTTGTAAATATAAAAATCTGCTACTTTATTTGAAGTTAATTGAGAATTCTTTTTAGTCAATTCATCATATACATAAAGTGTTTTTCCAGCATACATATTTAAGTAATATGTTTTTGTTCCGAGGCTTATTGCATTTCCTCCAGTATTCATTGGAGTGACTTCAGGAGCAACAAAGCCATTTAATAAATCGGTTTTTGTTTTGGTTGTGACATTATAACGATATAAATGTAAATCAATTGTATCGATATAAACAATTGATGCTGATGATTCTACATCAAATCCATTAATATTTTCAGTGGCGATTATATGTTCTGGTTCACCCCCACTTGTACTAATTCTCCAAACCCCTTTATATGAAGAATCAACATAAGAGAATAAATCAGTGTAGTTATAATAAAGATAACCATTTTTAACTATTAAATATTCTCCTGATGCATTAGTCAATTTAGTTGTAGTTGTTGAAGATGAAGATAAATCAACATAACCAATATAGTCATTTAAAGTACCATTTACTGTACAATATAATTTGTTGTTACTAATTGTATATTCATGAACCTTTTCTTGTAATACTAATGTAGTTTGGTTGGAACTAAGATTTAGTTTATAAATATAATTTTTATCGTTTCCATTTGTAAAATATAAATGATTTTCGTAAATCGAAAGATTATCGGTTTTACCTTCAAATATCTTTGTTACAATTGGTTCGTTTGCTGTGTCTGTTGCATCTACTTTATAAATGCCAGATTTTTCTTTATTTAATGAATTGCAAGAATAATAATAGATGCTTGAATTATATTTGACAAAATCACTAATATTACTATCTGTGTATAATATATTTGTTTCACCATTAGATATTTCTTTAACAGAATTTAATAATACGGATCCAGAAATAAATAGTGCGGAAGATGAATTATATTTATTAAATTCTTTTGGTGATGAATAGTCTAATAATTTGAGTTCTTCTGATGAATTCAATGAATAAAGGAATGATTCATGTAATCCATTAGCAAAATAAATTGTTCCATCACTAGAAATGAATACAGGCATATCTTTCTTTTTTGCTTTGATATCTAATGTTGCACGTAATGTTATGGCATTATAATTTTTATTGGTTATTTCACAAGTATAAGTATAGCTACCTACTTCGATTGCAGAAGTAACTATTTCATTGTTTGAATTTTTAACCGTTTCTTTTACAGTTGAGCCTTCTGGAAGGACACCGATTAATTGAATATCGTTAATGTGATCTAAACCATCATATGTAACTGTTTTGCTTTCATATTCATATCCAGAAAGTGTGGCTTTAGTAATAGTGAGTGTAGCGGTTAAGGTTAAATCGTTATAACCATTTTTAGATAATGTGGCACTCGCCTCGTAAACACCTACATCGACATAATTATTTCTACCACTATAGCTAATGGTTGTGTTTTCTGGCGCACCACTCACTTCACTAAGAATGTGAGGATTGCCATCGTAAACAAATGACTCGCTATCAAACGTTACTCCGGTAAAATTTAGTTTAGAATCATCAACACTAGTTGTATTGCTTGTTATAGTAGTGCTTGGAGAAGGCTTTCCTCCACAAGATGATAAAAATATCCCAAATAATAAGATTAATAATAAGCTGATTCTTTTTTTCATATCTTTCTCCTAAAATAAAGCATCATCATAATAGGTTTTTTCATTATGAGCGATAATGAATGGTAATGATATAATGCTTAAAGCTGATGATAGGGTGATTGCTAATAATAGCGCTCCTACACCAATTAAAAATCCTAATATAGCAAATAAGATTTTCATTCCAATTAACCATATGAATCTATCTAAATTCCAACTAAAGATTAGACCAGGGAATTTAATAGTTAATTTGGAACACCATAAGAATACATATATTATGTATGAGCCGGAAAGAATACAATAAACCATTGCAAATATTCCATACCCTAAGCCAACTTATTTATGAAATAAAGATTAGAAATGATTATTGTTCTTTCAATTAATATTATATAACCATTTATATATATTTCAAGTTGGAATCGAGTGCGGTGATATTAAATATTGATTGTGTTAGTTGACAAAGCAAACTCCGTTTTGTAAATGCAAAATGAAATAAGCTTGACAAAAGTTTTTGTCATATCAAATAATTATTTACTCGTATCTGACAGTAGCACTATAAATCTTTCCCCATTTTTTTATTCATAATGACTTTATTGCTTCTTTCTGGTTGTGCAGCGCAATCCAAAAAAACTATCGACAGATTACTATGGAGGAAGCTATTACGATGTGGAGGAGGAAACCGGATTTATCATCCTCGATGTTCGTGCGGCTCAGGAATATAGAAAAAAGAATGTTCCCGGTGCTATCAATATTTTCAACGAATTCCATTGGCACTGGATATCTCTGAATTGCCGAAAAATATCATCTGATTTTGGTATACTGCTGCAGCGGAAATCGGAGTAAGCAGGCATCTGAAAAACTGGGCTACACCAATATCATTGAGATCGGCGGAATTAATAGTTGGCTCGGTGAAACAGTCACCGGCGATAAGTGATTAAATTACAGAACAAAGAATGTGTAATGATATGATTTTGCCGCCTGATGAGGAAACACGGCAGGCGGCTTTTTTACAGGAGGATGACTATAACCAGGATAAAACCGGCTTTTTCGTATATATAGTCTATTGGCATAGAAAAACGCAGAGATGCTGCGGTAGCAGATTGCGGAACTTCGGAAGCGGTTTGCGGAGTGGACCCTACATCCTAATTGAAATTGAATGTGTCAAACATATGCTTTCAATATGGTGCGAACAAATGTTTTGACTTCTAAACACTATCAAAAATATTTAAATTGATTTTATTAATGAAGTTAATCACATTTTTGTATACAATTTTCATATTTTGTTACCAAAACTTTTTTCTATACGTCAAAAAATAACATAACCCCAAAAACAAATTAAGAGACACATAAAATCCCTTCTTTTTTAAATTTTTATTTCCATTTAAAAATCGCCTCCTATTTCTAGGATAGAGATTTATTCTATTTTTTATAGGATGTTATTTTTTGACGTATACATTTCTCGTCAAAAATCAACCATTTGTTGTGACAGAGCCATATGAAAAAAGTGCTGATTTTCAGTATTTCTACTGTATCAACACTGTAGTCTTTTAATGGCGCTCCCAAGGTGATTCGAACACCCTACCTTACGCTTAGGAGTTATGAAACTATGCCTGATTATCTTTTATATCATTCAATATCTTGCATATCTTGCATATTTTCGCTCAATATCTTTCTCATAAACTTGTTGTAATATTTATGTAAAATAGTGATGTAAATTATGTAAGTTTATTTAATTGCATATTCAAAATGCAGATAATCTATTTTCTTTAATTTCTATAATTAATGATTTAGTAGTATTTTTTGATTTGAAATTTATCGTTTAAATATTGAAAAGAGAAACGCTGTTGACTATAATCAAATTGAAATTGAGAATAGTCGGAGGTGGCATGATGAC
>JALFBO010000036.1 GCA_022772105.1 Erysipelotrichaceae bacterium
TCATAGACGCGTTCACAAGTTTTTTACTTAACTATCCTTTCACCAAATCGATAGCTCGCTATTAAGAAATGGACTTGTTACTATTTCTCTTCATCACTTTATGGCTTGTATTTTACGAATTAAAAAGATATAAGTCAATAATTTTTTAAATTTTTTTGTTTTTTTAATACAATTGTTTGCGTTTCAAAAACAAAGAAAATAATGTAATCGTTTCCATTTATACATTGTTTTCAATTAATGATTCTTTTATAAGTTTATTTAAAAAACCAATCGCTTCTTCAATATCTTCTTTATTGAGTGATGAGTAACATAAAAGCATTCTATCATCCTTCTTATTTTGGCAAAATGATGATAAAAATCTAATCTTAATTCGTTTTTCACATAATTTCTCCTTCAAAACATTGATATCCACACAAGGTAAAAAAGAAATAATAAATGATAAAGGATTAGTATGAAATTCTATATAAGGATTATTTAGTAGCAGCTTTTTGATTCTTTCTTTGCTATCAAAAAGAGATTTTTTTAATTTATTAAGGTGACGGAAATAATGTCCTCCTTTAATAAATTCGTTCAATATCGCTTGATCTAAAGAGGAAACACTAGAAGAAGAATGTAAATACTTTTTCTTAATAGAAGCAATAAATTTACTAGGTATTACTAAATAACTAATACGAAGACCAGAACATATTGAATGAGAAAAGGAACCATGATAAAAAACTCTTTCTTCATCTAAGGAAAATAATGTAGAAATAACCTTTTTGCTTAGAAGTAAATCACAATCATAATCGTCTTCTAATATATAAGATGAGGATTTACTTAATATTTCATTTTTTCTTCTTTTACTCATTACTATACCAAGAGGAAATTGATTGTATGGAGTTGTATATAATAAATCAACATCTTCTTTGATACATACTCCTTCTTCATCTAAAGGAAAATCAAGAACAGTTTTCCCTTCATCAAGAAAAAACTTTTTCACTTTTTGATAAGAGTATTCTTCTATTCCCACTTTATCTATCTTAATTAAAGAAGAAATTATTTGTAATGAATTCTCTAAAGATGACACGATAATCACATTTTCAAAAGTGACATTCATACCTTTGTTTCTATATAAATAGTCCGCGATTGTTACTCTTAAATTTTCTTCTCCAAGAGGAGAAGTTTTATCAAGCCAAATAGTAGGATTATTCATTAAGACATCGGAAGTTACTTTTTTAAATGTAAATGAAGGAAAAAGAGAAGACGCTACTGATTCACTAGAAAAGTCGAATCGATATGTTTGCTTTACATTATATTCTTGATTATCTTCTCTTTTCACATGTTTATAATATTTGTTTGATGTAACAAAATATCCACTTTTTTCCTTGGCATAAATATATTCTTCCTCTAAAAGGAGATTATATGCATTCATGATAGTATTGATAGAAACTCCTAAAGAAGAGGCTAAATCTCTTTTTGATGGTAACTTCTCTCCTTTTGCTATTTCTCCACTTGCAATACTTTCCTTTATTTTTCGATATAGAGTGATATATTTACTTTCACCTTTAATAAAATATACACGTATTTCCGTCATAATCTGGTACCTTAATATTTTCTTTTTTTGGTAGTTTAATAGTACCAAAATAGAATGTATTATTAAAGCATATTCTTATAGGAGGTATAAAAAATGCACAATACATCGAAAAAAGTTCTCTATAACATGGTTATAATTGCTTTATTTACAGCTTTAACTTTTGTTGGTACGTATGTACAAATTCCACTTGGAACAAGCAAAGTACACTTAGGAAATTTTGTTTGTATTCTTGCTGGACTTCTATGTGGTGGTTTAGTGGGAGGTATATCAGGTTCTTTAGGAATGGGATTAAACGATTTACTTTCAGGATACGGTCCAGATACATATATAAGATCCTTTATAGTTAAATTCTTACTTGGCTTTATAGCGGGTGCATTATTTAGATATTTAATCAAGAAAGAAAAGAAAATCACTTATCGCTTTTATTTTATAAGCGGTGCCTTCTTAATCACTTTTATCACCCTACTTGTTTTATATTTAACAAAAGGTGAAGTAATTCAAATGGACGCGAAAAGAAAATTCACAATCTCCATTCTATTACTATCCTTATTAGCGGTTATGAGCGTATTCTTCTTTGTTATTCAATTATTTGTTAAGAAGATCAATTTAGTACAACGTTATGTTTTATATGTCGCTTCTATTGCAAGTATCTTTAACATAACTCTAGAATTCCTTATCAAGATTCCTTTTAAAGTATGGATGGCTTCTCTGACTTGGGAAGGAGCAACGATCTATGCAGTATCTTCTTTACCATCTAGTTTAATCACTTGTATCGTTACTACTTTATTTGTAACATTCATCTACATTCCTTTATATACCGCGACTCAAAAAATCAATAGATTAAATGACGTATATGAGAACATTCAAAAAATAACTTCTTTAGAATCTGAAAATAAAGAAGATGTAGTAAGCGAACAAGAATAAATAGTAGACTTAAAAAGGATAAGCACTATTTACAGTGCCTATCCTTTTTTATTTATACTTAAACGCTATTTGCATCAAATATAATGTGCCATTAACAGAAGTAAATTCAATCTTTAATTTGCCTTCATAAGAAGATATATTTTCAAATTCATATAGATGAGGAGAAGAATCTAGTGTAGCATTACCTACAAGTTTATCTCCTATATATATAGATAGTAACGCTGTTTTAGAACTTGACATACTGGCATTTATATATATTTTAGAGATAGTTCTTTCAACAGTTTCCATAGTTTCTAGAGTTAATGTTGCAACTGGAGCGGTAGTAGAACCAAATGCTACGCCCTTAGAAGAGGAAGACTGTCCCATCTTTCCTACATTTATCGAAGCATTATAATAAATTCCACCTAAATCAACATTAGTCAATGGATTAGAACTAGTTAGTCCATTAAATTTGGTTTTACCAACATTTTTTCCATTAACATATGACGAGAAAGAAACATCGCAGTCTAAAGTAGGATCCTTATCCACTACATCGATTTGATATGTTACATTAGTAGTTCCATCACTTAATGTAATATCAAATGTACCTACTTGATTAAATTCGTAATTTTCTTCTACATTAGATGTGATTTTGCTTCGATCTTCCACTTCAATATAAGAAAAATCAGTATATGTAGTATAAATATGATCGATATCACTTATAGAAAAACTATCGCCTATCTCATAAGTATATTGAACCCCCTCTAAAGCAATATTTTTATATATAGCTTCATCAGTGTTTAATTTATCTTGGGTCGAAGTAGCAATTATATCTTCAACACTTCCTGGTTCATCTTTCTTTGAACCATACACAAAATCAACTAGAGCAGGAAAATCAATATATGGATTGCGATTATATTGAATACCATAAACAACATCATTATGCTGATATTCATGTTCATCAACATCAAAAGATAATGCCCAATCAATAATAGAAGAAGAGTTCCCGTGTCTCCCTATATCAGAAGCAAGTACTTTAGATAGTTCAACATATTCTTCCTCAAGAAGCAAATCTTCATACATTGTATCCATGTAAAGAATACCTCTTGCTAATTGACCTTTATCTTCATCGCTTGGCTCAAACACTTTAGTATCATATTTATAATCTTGTGAAGTAGAAGTTGGACTAGCAACTACTCCAAGATTTTTATTTCCTCTTGATCCGTTTCCAGAATTATTTGAGGCAAATAGATTATGCCAATCTGAAGAAGTACCTCCACTTCCTCCTTCTCCTTTAAACTTATATGTTACATGAGTTGGATTTAATAATAACTGCTCCTCTTCTTTATTTACTAAAACCAAATTATTTTCTCTAGCATATATAGAAGAAAAAGCGGCTACATCCATAGTAAATAATGGTTCTACTGAGCTTAATGGAGTTTTGGTATTACTTGATTCATAAATGCTTACTTTATCATTAGAAATTATAATTACAGCATTTTTATCTTCATAAGTAAACGCTAATGAATATACGTCATCTGAAACCATACCGTTAGTATAAGTAACAACAAATCCATTATTCACTATCTTTACATTGTCTATTTTATAAGTTTCATCTAATTTTAGTTGTGTTGTTGTTGTATTCACATAATGTCCCATTAATGATTGACAGAAAGCATGTTCTTTTTGCCACCCTTTAGTATTAGAGGAAGAATATGTATCGCTTTTTAATTGTTCTAAAGAAGAATAAACAGTTTCTACTTTATCAAAATTCGTTTGAGATTGGTCTGCTTTTTGTAATACACTCCAAGTTGATGAATATGGTGTGTATACAATATTCTTTGAAATTATATTCTTTAATTGTTCTTTTAAGTCATTTCCATTTTCCCAAGAAGATAAAGAGGAATAATATCCTTCATAATATGAATTTATATCAACTGGTTCTAATATGGAACTAGTAGATGAACTACTAATTGTAGAAGAAATACTAGATGAAGTACTTGTACTTATATTTGTTTCACTACTTACTACAATACTACTACTACTTGATTCACTAGATGATATTATTGAAGAAGAAGTATGTTGTATAGAAGAAATAGAAGATGATAATGATGATGAAGTTTTATTGTTTTTCTTACATGAAACTAATGCATTGAAAGATAAAGAAACCGCTAAAACTAATAATATCTTCTTCATTTTCCTTTCCTCCTTATATATATATATTTTATATGAAATTACAAATATAAACTATAATAAAATTCATTTGTTTTTTTATCATGAAGGATTTGAGATATATTTTTATCTATAGATGCAAATATTTCATCAATCAAAAAAAGCAATTCCCGTTTTATAATGGCACTAGGAGGAAATATCAACAAATCTTTATTTTCTTGTTTAAATAAAGCATAAAAGTAAAGATTTAAAATCAAATTCTTTACTTCTTCACACATAAATCTTTACTTTTAGCCATTTTGTGATACAATAAGTAAAGATTTAAGTAAGGAGGCCTTTTATGTATTCCTACAAACCACTTGAAACAAGACTACATGCAATCAAACTAAACAAGTCAGACCTATCTACGAAACTTGGTATTTCATCAAGAACTATCGCCAAGATTTCTAAAGGTGAAAAGATTGCAACAAATGTATTGAAAAAAATATCAGACTTTTTAGGTTGTCAAGTTGAAGATCTTTTCTTAGAAATACTAGATAATCATATCCTTCAGATTTTTAAAGAAGAAAAGAACGCTAAAATCAAAGGTGGACTTTATCATGAGATACAAGTTAGAATGACATACAATTCTAATCACATTGAAGGCAGCAAACTTTCTGAAGATGATACAAGACTCATTTTTGAAACAAGAACAATTCTTGCACTTGATGAAGCTGTTCCTGTTGATGATGTCATTGAGACAAGCAATCACTTTCGCTGTATCGACTACGCAATTGATAAAGCATTAGAACCACTTAATGAAGATATTATCAAGCACTTTCATCTTATTCTTAAGCAAGGAACTAAAGATTCAATGATTGATTATTTCGCTGTTGGCGATTATAAGAAACGCGCTAATGTAGTAGGAGGAAGAGAAACATGTAAGCCTAAAGATGTTCCTGCTGCTATGAAAAAACTCATCGATGAATATTCTTCTAAAAAGAACATAACCATTGAAGATATTATTGCATTCCATGCTGAATTTGAGAGCATTCATCCATTTCAAGATGGTAATGGTCGCGTAGGAAGACTAATCGCCTTTAAAGAATGTTTAAGATGGAATATCATACCATTCATTATCGAAGACTCCAAAAAAGCCTTCTATTACAGAGGTTTAACAAACTGGAGGCAAGAAAAAGGATGGCTTATAGATACGTGTCTTGATGGTCAAGATACTTTCAAAGCAATTCTAAGAATGTTAGATATTGAAGAGACAAAACAATAAATAATTTGCTATCCACTCATAATAATGGGTGGCTTTTTTATTCATTTAGATGTCTATCTCCAAGCTCAATATGAATTTTATTGTGACAACTCTTACGATATTTTAAGTATGTTTTAGAAAATATCCATTGTGAAAGTGTTGATTCATTACTTCCGTATTCTCTTGGAATAAAGAAAAAATATAGTAATGACCCGATCCCACCTAGCGCTATTTGGCGTATAAATACAAAAATAAAAGAGTTAGCTCCGATTGAATTTCGGAATCTAACTCTTAGTGATTCTTTTTAAACGGTACGTTTAAATCAAACACGTTCATTTCACCAATTTTATTTAGAGGAATAAAAGTGCTCTCATGATTATTTAAGAGCACTTTATTGATATATAAAATTATGTTATCTAAATAATACTATTTACGATATCCACATTTTGGGCAAACACCGTTTTCATCTAATAAGACACCACATAGAGGACATCTATCTTTAGTATCTTTTACTTCATAAGTTTCTGTAGCCGCATTTACTCCACTTGTAAATGTTAAACGCACAATGTTTAGTTTGTCTTTTAATAGAGAATAAACAATTTTAATCATTCCTTCGACAGTCATTGTTTCTTTTGTTACTACTAAACGACATTCAGGATAAGCTTTACAAAGTTCATTTTCAAAAGCTTCACCTTTCATAGTATTAGTAGGTGCTCCGTTACGGATACCTTGTTTTTCGTATACTGCTAATACAGCTGGTAGTAGTGGATCATCTTCTCTTAATACTAAAGCGTGATCAAAATTCTTTAGTACATCCCAAGCAATCTTCTTTATTTCATTGCATGGAAAGACCATATTTACTCCCTCATTAACTGAATCTTCTACTTCAATTGTCAATACTCCAGTATGTCCATGAAGGTATTGAGCTTCTCCTTTAAAACCATAAAAACGGTGTGCATATTGTAAGTCTAATGTTGTAATACTTCTCATTTGTTTTTTTCCCTTCTGCATCTTTGATGCTATCTTTTTTTATCTTGGCAAGATTTACAAATTCCGGTGAATAAAATCTCATGATTGTCCGTTTGGAATCCTTCTGGAAGAACAATAGTATCTTCTAAATGATCAGGAGTTTTTATTGTGACATCAAAGATTTTCCCGCATTTATTACATCTTGCATGATAATGTGGAATAATTATATGGTCAAAACGATCAACATCGCCTGGCAGGGTGATTTTTTTGATTAGATGATCATCCGCTAGACTACGAAGATTACGATAGACAGTAGATTTACTAATATGCGGATATTTTTCATGAATATAGTCATAAACTGTTTCACTAGTTACGTGACATGCAAGTTCATTAACAGCATTTAAGATAATCTCTTTGTGAATCGTATTTCGTTTCATCGTTTCCTCCTTATTAGTAATCATTCCTAATTAATTATAATTCCTAATAATAAAAAAGTCAATAAACTTGATTAGATTATTTTCAAAAAACAATGATTTTGACTGTTTCTATTGGACACTTTAAAAATAATTGAAAAACTGTACAATAATATAATGATGATAATTGAAATTACGAGAAGATTGATAATAATGAAACAAGTGACATTCTCCCACCACTTATAGAAGTGGGAGCGTGTCACTCTTATTTTCTACTTTATATACTTTTGATTTTTGCTATTAGGTTTATTGGGAATAGTCATCTTAATTAAACCATTTTCTAATGCTGGATTTAAATAATTTGCACGTAATGTTTCTTTTGATTTTATCCCTAATCTAGTCATTATCTCATTTGCACTTAAAGGAATATCATATTCCATAATTTCTAATAATTTATTAACTTGATCAGAGATATTATTTGATTCTTTTTTTATGTTATTTAATGCTTCTTCCAATGTCTCATCAATCATTTTTAACATAAATTCTATAAATACATTGGAATTACCATTTTTATGACATAATGCTATAGAATCATAATATTCATTTTGGTATTTTTGAATTTTAGATTCAATTGGAATGTATTCGAATATTGGATTCCATTTCGTTAATAGAACATTTTGCCATAATCTTACAGTTCTACCATTTCCATCAGAAAATGGGTGAATAAAAACAAATTCATAATGAAAAATACACGACTTTATTAACATAGGAACATCTTTATCAGCTTTTAACCAGCAAAATAAATCATTCATTAATTGTGGAACCATATCAGCTGGTGGTGCAACAAAAATCACTTTATTTCCATCAAACACACCTTCAGCATGATTTCTATATTTTCCATTATCTTCTATTATAAGATTTGTAAGAATTTTATGAGCCTTTAATAAATCATCAATTTGATAAGGATTAAATTCTTTTATCATATCATATGCTTTATACGCATTTTTCACTTCTTGAATTTCTTTTTGGGGGCCAATGACAAATTTCCCTGATATTACATCTCTAACCTCATCAAGTGATAATGAGTTTGCTTCAATTACCAAAGAAGAATGAATAGATCTAATCTTATTATTTCTTCTTAGGATAGGCATTCTCTTTAAGGAATTATAAGTTTCAATCCTTCCAAGTTTTTCAGTAATAGAAATACACATCGATAGCATAAAATTACTTATTGTAAATGGTGGTTTGTACATAATAATCAATCCTTTCATTAGCAAATCTATTATAACATAATTTGGACTTTTTTTCATCATCTTGCTTAAATCTTACTTATTTTCTTGCTTAAAAATCAGATTAATTCTAATAATTCATGACAAATGCAATAAAAACTTTTCTTTTTTTAAAGAGGATATCGTTAAGAACTTATCATCATAACAACTTGAGAATTACATTTTCAACTTGTTTTAAAGATAAAACATTCCCTTCAATACTTGTAGAAAAATGTGTTTTTTTAAGTTTGGCATCATAAATTAATTTTTGTTTTGCTCTTGTAGGTAAGTACAAATACTCCCGTCTTTCGACAATAACACTATAAATTTATCGATAAAATTTTAAGAGTTTAAATTTTTAATATTATAAATAATATTAATTTTTATATTTAACTCTTTTTTTATTTTTATTTTTATGATATAATTCTAGTGTTATCTAGTGTTATATATAAAGGAGATGTTTTATGGCTTATTTTCTCAAGGTTTCTCATTTAAAAAAAGGTGATTATTTACAAATTTACGATTCATTTCATGATAAAGAAAAAAAGCATTCTGTTCACAAATCTTATAAGGCTTTAGGTTATCTTGATGATCTTATTGCTTCTGGTATTGATGATCCTATTTCTTTTTATAAAGCTGAAGTTGATAAGATGAATAAAAAGGTCAAAAAAGAAAAGGAAGAACTATCTATTAAAAAGATTGGTGAATCACCAGTTAAGAATTTAGGTTATTTTCTCATAAAAGGTCTTTTTAATAAATTAGGAGTTAAGTTCCATCTAGATTTATTAGATAAAATTGAAAATGAAAATTTATCTACTTACAATTACTTATTAAATATGGTTTCTGCTAGAATTATTAATCCTTGCTCAAAAATTAAGACATTTGAAGAAGTATTACCTACTTTATTTGAACAATACAACATTTCTAAAGATCAAATCTATGATAAATTAGGTTTCGTTGGTGATAATTACTCTCGAATTCT
The DNA here is from genome assembly GCA_022772105.1 of Erysipelotrichaceae bacterium. GTDB lineage: Bacteria > Bacillota_I > Bacilli_A > RFN20 > CAG-449 > UBA3210. The sequence goes on from JALFBO010000036.1 coordinate 9,524, forward strand.
TGAAGTGTTTAATGAATTCTATAATAAGAAATATACTCGTAAAACTAGCAATGTATATTTCGACTGTACCAACTATTATTTTGAAATTGATGCTGAAGACAATCTTAGAAAAAAAGGTCCATCAAAAGAAAATAGAAAGGATCCTATTGTCGGAATGGGTTTGTTGCTTGACGAAGATCAAATCCCTTTGACTATGAAACTATATCCAGGTAATCAATCAGAAAAGCCTATTATAAGACAATGTATTAATGAAATGAAGGATAAATATCACATGAATGGTAAAACCATTCAAGTCGCAGATAAGGGGTTAAACTGTGCTAAAAATATATTTGAAGCTTTGAAAAATGGGGATGGCTATATCTATTCTCAATCAGTAAAAAAACTTGAAGCTAAAGAACAAAGCTGGGTTCTTTTAGATAATGATTACGTTGAAGTAAAAGATGATTTAGGCAACGTTGAATTTAAATATAAGAAATGTATCGACGACTTCACATATAAACTTGATAATTCCACATTTACAGTCAAACAAATTAGAGTTGCTTCTTTTAACCCTTCTTTGGCTAAAAAACAAAAAGCAGAAATACTTAAACAAGTTGATAAAATCCAATCCCTTTCTTCTTCTCAAGCAAAAAGAAAAGAATATGGTGATGCTTCTAAATATGTTACCTTTACTCCTAT
>JALFBO010000048.1 GCA_022772105.1 Erysipelotrichaceae bacterium
ATCGTCATTCATTTTAACATCAATTTTATTTTTGATATTCTTCTTTGAAGACACTACTAAGGGTGGAAATCCTATAATTATTTGCATGGTATTTTTATCAATTGCTTTGATATTTAGTGGAACATTACTTATGATTGATAAGAAAGATGAAGAAAATAAAGAGGGGAGAAAATGGATAATATATGCTATTGCTTCATCTGTATTTGCTTCCTTTGTTTCTTTATTTGTTAAATTAGGATTAAGTGGAATACCTTCTTCATTAGGAACACTAATTAGAACTATAATAGTATTTATTTTTTCTTCTTTAATTGTTATTTTTTCTTCAGATTATGTAGGGGTGAAAAGTATTTCATTAAAGAGTTATTTATTCCTATTTCTTTCAGGAAGCGCAACAGGCGGAGCATGGATTTGTGAATATTATGCTTTAAATACTCCTGGCGTTAATCCAATCGCAGTTTCTTCTATAACTAAATTATCAATATTATTAACTATGGCTTTTTCCTTCCTTATTCTAAAGGAAAAATTTTCTTTAAAGGCACTCCTTGGATTGATTATATTAACAGGAGGCATTATTTTAATCATTCTCTTTAGCTTATAAATTTGATAATATTATGAATAGAAGAAGGTGAAATTATGAGAAGAAGAAACATATCTTTATTTTTTCTAATTAATCTTTTCCTTTTTTCGTTTTATTCATGTGCACCTACTAAGGAAGGAACAACTTTTATTGTTGTAAGTGATACCCATTATTTAACTAAAGAATATATGAACGATCCATTACGTAATTATGATGAAGATCCTATAGCTACCGATGGAAAAACGGTCCAATATAATCGTGAATTATTTAATGAACTTTTAAATAAGGTGAAAAAAGAAAAGCCAACATATTTTATCGTTACTGGTGATATTTCTTATAATGGTGATTATAAGTCTCATGTTGAGATTGCTAGTAAATTACAAGAAATTAAAGAAGAGGGAATTATTCCTTTAGTTATCCCTGGTAATCACGATACAGAGATTGAAAATCCACGTGATTATTCTTCAAAACAATATCCTAGCGTAAAGAATACTACAATTGAAGAATTTGAAGAGATATATCAAGAATTTGGATATAAAGATGCACTATATAGAGATAGTAATTCTTTATCTTATATAGTTGAAACGAGTAATGATGAATGGCTTTTTATGATGGACACTACCACTAATCGGTACAACTATGAATTTGGTGAAAATTTTGTTTATGGAAAGATATTTTCGCTTCCTTGGTTAGAAGAAAAATTAATGGAAGCAACAAAGAAAGGAAAAAAGATTATTTCCTTTTCGCATCATAGTATGGTCTCTCATAATCCTCTTTATGATACTAGTTTTTTAGTATCTAATTATAAAGATGTGCAAAAACTATATAAAAAATATAATGTTAAGATTAACTTTTCAGGTCATCTTCATATCCAACATATTGCTCAAGAAGAGGAATTATATGATATTTGTTCATCCTCATTGCTTGATTATGGAAATAGATATGGGAAAGTAATAGTTCAAGGAAACAAATTAACGTATAATTCTAAAACTATTGATTTTAAAATGGAAGATGGTTCTTCCTTTAGTGATTATTCCTTTACTTTATTTAATAATATGTATCTTAATAAAAGAATTAGAGATGATATGAGTGAAGAAGAAAAGGAAATAGTAAGATTACAAGCGCTAGTAAATACTTACTATTTTGATGGATCTACATATTTACATAAAAATTTGAAAAAAAGAAATGAATATCAAAAATTAATGGAAAATGCTTATTTCCAAGAGATTGATAAAAGTTTTTCTTCTAATCACCATAAAGTGAAAATATCCTTATAAAAACTAAGGGAGGTTAAAGAATGGAAAATCATATCTATCTATGCATTGATTTAAAAACATTTTTTGCTTCTTGTGAATGTGCTGAAAGAGGATTAGACCCTTTTAAAACAAATCTAGTTGTGGCTGATCCTTCACGTGGGGAAGGCGCTATATGTTTAGCTATTACTCCCGCGATGAAGGCACTAGGTATAAAGAATAGATGTCGCATTTTTGAAATTCCAAAATATGTAAAATATATAACCGCTCTTCCTAGAATGAAATTATATATTAAATACGCGGCGAAAATATATTCAATTTACCTACGCTATATTTCTAAAGAGGATATCCATCCTTATTCTATTGATGAAATGTTTTTAGATGTTACTTCCTATTTGAAATTATATAAAATGACAGAAACTCAATTTGCTAGATTTCTAATGAATAAAATATATGAAGAACTTCATATAATCGCGACTGCGGGAATTGGTACTAATCTTTTCTTATGTAAAGTAGCCCTAGATATAACCGCGAAAAAAGTGAAAAGCAATATAGGATATTTAGATGAAGAAAAATTTAAAAGAGAATTATGGAATCATCGACCTTTAAGTGATTTTTGGCAAATCTCAACTGGAATAGAAACGCGTTTAAATAAAATGGGAATATATACGTTAAAACAAGTCTGTGAAGCTAAAGAAGAAGATTTATATAAAGAATTTGGCGTTAATGCCGAAATTTTAATAGATCATGCTCATGGAAAAGAACCTTTAACAATAAAAGATATTCATGAATATAAACCAAAATCAAATTCTTTGAGTCAAGGACAAGTTCTTTTTTCTGATTACACCTTCTCTTCAGCGCGCCTAGTTTTAAAAGAAATGGTGGAATTATTATCATTACAACTTGTTGATGAACGTCTTGTTACTTCCCATATATCA
>JALFBO010000073.1 GCA_022772105.1 Erysipelotrichaceae bacterium
GAAGATGAAGAATCATAAGGCTCGATATGATATTTTATTAATAGTTCTTTAAAATATGAAGCTATTTGGTCGGCAATTTCACTTTCTAGCAAACATACATCACGATTAATAACTTGATGAGTTTTTTCTGCATAAAATCCAGAAATTATATTTCCTTTAAAATCATATGCATAAGATACTTGCACTTTATTACGATAACGATAAGGATTATCGTTCTTAATAATAGGTAAAGGTTCTATATCTATTCCGCCCACTTTTTTTAAAACATCAGCTACATAATTTCTTTTTAAATTACATTGTTCACTATAAGCCATATGCATGAGTTGACATCCTCCACATATAGAAGCAAGTTTACAAGGAGGAATAACTCTATGTGGCGATAGATTAATAAATCTTTCAATTTGACCTTCGTAATAACTCTTAGAAGTTTCTTTGTATGAAATTAAAGCGACTTCTTGGCGTATCATACCACGACAAAAAACTGGAATACCTTGTTCCGTTTTACAAATTCCTAGTCCATCAAAAGTATAATCTACACAAGTCCCTTCAAAAAATTTTTTCATACATCCCCTTTTTATTTACTGTCTTCCAAATTATCCTCACTATCACTATCTTCCACTTCTTCTATTTGAGCATTAGTATTTCCCACATAAACAAAGTGGTCATATTTTTCACGTAATGTAATACTTAATGAAGTAGCAATAATAATCTTTAATGCATCTCCTGGAAGGAAAGGAATAACACAAGCCATCATAGCTTTAGTAAATGAATATTCAGTTAAAACCATAAACCATGCTGTACCAAATATATAAAGTACTAACGTTCCAGCAATCATTGCTAAAGGATAAACCCATTTTTTCTTTCTAAAAATGGTAATAAGAACAGATTCGATAATAGCTAAAAAGAAGTAGCCTATAATATAACCTCCTGTTGGTCCAATTATTTTACCTATACCACCTGAAAAAGAAGAAAATACCGGTAATCCACATATTCCAATAAGGATATAAACTAAAACAACAACAGGCGCTCTTTTATAATCTAGGAAACTAGCGACTATATAAACCACTAAAGTGGCTAAAGAAATAGGTACTGGACCTATCGGTAATGAAAAAGGACTAATCACGCACATAAGTGCGGCAAATAAGGCAATAAATGTCATGTCTTTAACTTTCAATTTCATAAACAACAACCTCAAATCTATTTTACTCAAACTGAGTTATATAAAGAATAATTCTTGTAGTATAAATACCATCCCTACAATCAAAATCAAGAATACCTTTATATTTATTAACAATCTCCATTACATTCTTTAATCCTAAGCCTCCATTAGCTTTCTTAGTTTTGAAGAATTCATTATCATTAGAGGATCCTACCATATCTTTAGAGCATGAATTATCTACTTTAATTTGTAAAGTTCCGCTTTCATATCTACTTCTAATTGTAATATTTCTTCTTTCTTCTTCAACTAAACGACATGCTTCAATCGCGTTTTCAATGATATTAGCGTATAATCCACCTAATTCCATTTCTTCAATATTTAGTTTCTCTGGAATATAAACTTGGCAATCAGTATGAATATTCTCTTTATGTGCCATATTAAGATAGAAAGTAAGTAAGCAGTTAATTGTATAATTATTACAATATTGCACTAATTCAGAAACATAGTTTTTCGCGTGCATATTCTCAATTAAATATTTTTTTGCTCCTTCAAAATCTTCATTCTCAATACGTTGAAGAAGTTGAGCAAGATGATGACGTTGATCGTGATCATGCTTTTTAATAAGAGCAATGATTTCATTTTGAGAATCAATTTTTGACTTCCAGAAAGCCATCTTTTCTTGAGTTTGTGAAATTTCTTCCTTTTCCTTATAGAATCTATAAACATAGGAAAAGATTACAATCGTCACAAATTCCAAGATGAAATAGGAGCCCATAATCGTTGACATAATAAATATACTATTACTTATTCCAAGTCCTTTATTTGGTATATATTCTAAAAGATTTGTACAAATAATTAAAGCCGTATAAATAAAAGGAATTAAACAAAGGAAATATACGATTTTAAGTTCTGTAAGCAAAGAAGAAGCTTTTCGATAAATCTTCTTAGCAAGGAAATAAGAAATAACAAAGCCGATAATTTCCACGACAAAGAACACAATAATTCTTGTAATAAATTTATGCTTTACAAACGTTAATGCATAATCGGTGAATATGCAAGAATAATAATATTCAAACATAATCCAAACTAAAGCATCCGCGATATTAAAAACGATATATCCATAAGAATCATGTGACATCCTTTTAAAGATAAGGGGCACTAACAAGGTGACTATTGGTATCACCAAAATTAAGAACGATAACGAATGGAAATAAGACCAAACACATAACGCCGCTAATACAGAAATTAACGAAATCGCAACAATGACACCATTCTTAGTTCTATTCTTTTTTAAGTCAATTCTATTTAATGTCGGTAATGTATATAAAACAAGTCCACTGAAAATTAGAATAAGAATTATCGAATTCTTCAAAATTGTAGCCAATGGTTCTTTATAAAAAACCTCTAAAGCAAACATATTACTTTTCGCCTCCGAAGATGAAGTCCATATACTTTTGTTTTACTTCTGAAAGTAATCGTTTCGAAATTGGAATAGAAGCTTTATTTCTTAAAACGAATTCTTTAGAAGTAAATTCTTTAACAAAGCGCATATTAACAATAAAAGAATTATGGCAACGAACAAATACACCAGTCTCTTTTAATGTATTCCACATATTTTCTGTGGTATCACGAACAGTTACTGTTTCATCTGTCGATAAATGTACATTTTGATAATGGCCATATGTTTCAACATAAATAACATCAGAAAGCATAATCTTACGTACGCCTCCGCTTGTTTTCTTAATCATAGAAAGGTTGCTACGAGAAAAGTCTTTTTGTGTTAAAATACGATCTAATAGTTTGAAAACTTGATCTTTATAGTAAGGTTTAACAAAGTATTGAATAGCATCTAATCCATATGCATCGATAGCAAAAATAGGCGAAGTCGTAGAAAAGCAAATATCAAAAGAAGTCTTACGCGTTTCCCTTAACTTAGTAGCAAGTTCAATACCAGTAATACCTTTCATATAAATATCTAAAAAATATAAATCAAAATCACCATACTTTTCAATATAGTCAATAACATCATAACCAGAAGTAAAGGTGGTTATGGAAATATCATAAGTTGGGTTGTTAAGTTTATATTCGTTAATGAATTCTTCTAATTTTACGTTTTCGCTTTTTAAATCATCACATAATGCTATTTTGTACATACTTTTTTATCCCCTTTATTTTTTTATTGTACATTATTTGTTAAACAAATAAAATCTATGATTTTTAAAATAATACAATTTATCCTATAATTCCCCCTGTATAAGGCAAAAAAACCTCTGATTTTTTTAGTCAAAGGTTTAGTTAATTAATTTTTGACAAATTGTGAATTATATAATTCACTATAGAAACCATTAAGATTAATAAGTTCCTCATGGCGTCCTTGTTCGATGATATTTCCATCTTTCATAACAAGAATAATATCGGCTTCTTTAATAGTAGAAAGACGGTGTGCCACGATAAAAGCAGTTCTTTCTTTAGTCAGTTCATTAAACGCTTTTTGAATTTTTAATTCTGTACGTGTATCAATAGAAGAAGTAGCTTCATCAAGAATTACTAAAGGAGGAAGGCATAGCATGATACGTGCAATACATAATAACTGCTTTTGTCCTACAGAGAGATTTCCTTCATCAGAAATAATCGTATCATAACCATTTTCTAATCGTCTTATAAAGGAATCACATCTTGCTTTTTTACACGCTTCAATTATCTCCTCTTCACTTGCCCCAGGTTTACCAAGAGCAATATTTTCTTTTACGCTTGCTTTCTTAATCCAGGTGTCTTGTAACACCATTCCATATACTCCTCTTAACGATCTTCTCTTAGCGTCATAAATATTCTTACCATCAATCTTTATACTTCCTGAATCAATATCATAAAAGCGCATCAAAAGATTTATTAATGTTGTCTTACCACATCCTGTTGGACCAACAATAGCAATATTTTGTCCCTTCTTGGCTTTTAAAGAGAAATCTTGAATCAACTTCTTCTCTTTTGTATAGGAGAAATATACATGGCTTAGTTCGATATCACCTTTAACATCTTCAAAGACAAAGGCATCTTCTTTATCTTCTGCTTCTGAAGGAGTATCAAGAAGTTGAAAGACGCGATATGCACAAGCAAAAGAATTTTGTAATTCACTTATTACTGATGATATTTCATTAAATGGCTTAGTATATTGATTGGCATAACTTAATAAACTAGATAAAGTTCCTACGCTGATAAGTGGTACCATAAGAGGACCAATATTTCTTAATGTTCCAGTAGCAATTAAGGCACCGAACAAACAAACAAAAGCATAAACTAAAGAATTGATAAAACGAGTAGAAGGATTAACAAGAGAGCTGATAAAGGTAGCTTTAAAAGAACAAGCGCTAAGTTCATTATTGACTTTGATAAACCTTTCTAAGCTTTCTTCTTCGTAATTATAAGCTTGTACCGTCTTTAAAGAATTAAACATCTCATCCACTAAAGCGGTTTGCTCTCCTCTAATTTGTCCTTGTTTTTTAAACAATGAATAAGTTTTAGAAGAAATAAATTTTGCAACAAACAATGACAAAGGTGTCAAAACAACTACTGAGATAGCAATCAGCCAGTTAATCATAAACATAAAGATAAGAGTTCCACCTATTGTAACTATCCCAGTGAAGAAATTAGTAAACGCTAATAGTAATCCTTCTTGAAATGTTTCTACATCAGTAATAATGCGAGATACTACTTCTCCATAAGGATGAGTATCAATATAATTAAGCGGTAAAGTTTGTATCTTTTTAAATGCTTCATCTCTTAATCTCTTGCTTAAAGAATAAACAATATTATTATTGATATGTGCCATCTCAAATTGACTAATAGCGGTTACGATAGATAATATTAATACGATGATTAAATAATCTAATAATTTAACTAAATCAACATTATTAACTCCCACGATTACATCGATTCCTTTACCGATGATAAAAGGAATAACAATCATTAATACACTAGACAAAAATGCAAAGAATAAAGAGATGATTAATTTAAGTCTATCTTCTTTTAAAACTAACCAAATACGCGCGAAAGTCTTCTTATTCATATTATTTACCCTCCTTTTTGAATTGAGAGTAATAGATGTCTTGATATACTTCATTCTCCTTTAATAGATTTTCATGAGTATCAAATCCTACCATCTTTCCTTCATCTAAAACCACGATTTTATCGCATGATTGTAAAGAAGCGCTTCTTTGAGCGACAATAAATATCGTCGTATCTTTTAATTTAGATAAAGCTTTTCTTAATGCTAAATCAGTAGCGTAATCTAATGCAGAAGAAGAATCATCGAATATAAGAATGTCCGGCTTTTTAACTAAAGCACGAGCGATTGATAATCTTTGCTTTTGTCCCCCTGAAAAATTTCTGCCATTTTGTTCCACTTCTTCATATATACCTTTACTTTTGGAAGATACAACATTAGTTGCTTGTGCTAATTCTAAAGCTTCTTTTATTTCTTCTTCACTTGCATCTTTTTTTCCAAAACAGATATTTTCCTTAATAGTACCTCTAAACAAAGAAGCTTTTTGAAGGACAACACCAACCTTTTCTCGTAATTCTTTTAAGTCATAACTATTAATATTCTTTCCTTCTAAATATAACGCACCAGAGGTTACATCATAAAAATGAGATAAAAGATTAACTAGTGTTGATTTACCAGAACCAGTTCCTCCTATTATTCCAATTGTTTCTCCCTTATTAACCGTAAAATTTATATCGCTTAATGCATCTTCTTGTGCCCCATTATAGCGAACTGATACGTGTGAAAAATTAATATATGCTTCATCATTTATATCATCTTCACTACCTTGAATTAAAGAAGACTTCATCTCTAATATAGAATCCACTCTTTTAGCGCATGCTAGGGATTTAGTAAGAGTGACAATCAAATTAGCAAGTTTAATTAACTCCACAAGAATTTGCGACATATAATTATATAAAGCTATTACTTGTCCTTGAGTTAATGATCCTACATTAACTTCCATACCACTTATATAAATTAATCCACATATTGCTATATTGATTAAGCAATAAGTCACAGGATTTAATAAAGAAGAAATATTA
>JALFBO010000079.1 GCA_022772105.1 Erysipelotrichaceae bacterium
CAATTCCCTAAAAAGTCTAGAGAATATAAATTATTAAAGAATTACTGGAGATTGTTATCTAAAGATTCTAATAAATTAAAGAATCGATTTGGTAGATGGTCAAATTTCAAAAATGAATGTGATACTTATGAAGTTATTCAACAAAGATGAATATGGAAGAAGAATGTCTAATGGAATTATCGAAGGTTCAAACAATAAAATTAAAGTTATCAAAAGAGTCTAATATGGATATGGTGATTTCTATCATTTGAGAAATATAATATTATACATATATAATGAAGATGAAGAACCAAGACCTATTCCTAAATCAAAAGATAAAATAGACCAAGACAAGCTTCCTTATGTAAAGAAAAGAAAATAAAATAATACATTAACATTATTTATTTTTAGACAAAAGAAAAAATGAGGGTTACTACAAAGAACGTGTTTGATTAAAACGGACACAAAATAAAAAGATAGCACATTAGATTTTGTAATCTGATGTGCTTTTTTAGTACGATGAAATAAAGGAGGTAGAGCATGTATATAAGAAAGACAAATAGAACAACACATAAGAAATATTCTATTGATGAAAAGAATCAAATAGTTCTTTTATACCTAGATAGACATATGGGAGTAGCTGAAATCGTTAGAAGATATGATATATCAAAAGATACGACTTTATATCGTTGGGTGAATCAATATAAACAATATGGAACATGTGTTGATAATCGCGGTAAATGTTCAAAATTACAAAATCCAAAGAAAGGAAGGCCAAGAAAAACGCCAGAGAGAATGTTAGAAGAATATTCAAAAGAAGAATTGATAATAAGATGTAGGATGTTAGAAGACCTAAAAAAATCCTTTGCCTACCTAGAGAGCCAAAAGCAAAAGAAAAATATCAAGTAATAGATATGCTTAAAAGTAAATACTCTATAAGAGATTTATGTAGAACACTTAAGTGTTCTAAAAGTGGATACTATGACTGGATAATCCTAGGTAGGCCTGAGATAAAGAAATTTGATAAATCATATAATGATGTAGTTATGGAAATGTATGAAAAAGATAGAACAAGAGGTATCCGAAGAATAAGAATGGAACTTAAAAAGGTATACGGTCTGATTGTGACAAATTACACCGTATACCGATATATGAGATTGAATGGTGTTCAATCCATAAGTCGTAGGAAGACTCATTCTTACCCAAAGGTAGATCATCATGACATACCGAATCTTCTACATCGAAATTTTAACACAGATGCATCTAATAAGAAATGGTCTATTGATATAAGTTACATATTTGCGAGAGATGGATTGAAGTATTTATGTGCGATAAAGGACATGTATGATAAATCAATTGTAGCACATAAGATATCATCATTTATTGATTTAAAATTAGTAACTGATACAGTAAAATTAGCAATATCTAAAGTTCCATACAAACAAAGGCAATCATTAATACTTCATAGTGATCAAGGATGGCATTTTACCAACTGGCAATATGTAAATCTTCTTCAAGAGAATGGTATAACTCAATCAATATCAGCGAAAGGATCTAGCGTAGACAATGTGCCAATTGAATCATTCTTTAGTATATTGAAGTCTGAATGTATCTATTTAATAGATAATTTATATAAAGATGATATAGAAACTGTTGTTAATAATTTCATAGATTATTACAATAACGATAGATTACAAGAGAAAATAAAAGAGTTAGCACCGATTGAATTTCGGAATCTAACTCTTAGTGCTTCTTTTTAAACGGTCCGTTTTAATCAAACACGTTCAATTTGTAATTTTATTTTTTATAAATCTCTTCCCTTAAAATGCCAACATATGGCAAGTTACGATATAGTTCATTGTAATCTAAACCAAATCCTACAACAAATTGATTTTCCACTTCTAAAGCAACATAATCGATAGTTAAGTTTAAATCCTTATGAGCATCAACTTTGTTTAACATACAACATATTTTAACGCTATTTGCTCCTTGTGCTAATAGCATGTTTTTAATTTGGACAAGGG
>JALFBO010000121.1 GCA_022772105.1 Erysipelotrichaceae bacterium
CTCGGACATAATTTTAATGCCATACAAGAACAATCCTAATCCAAGAAGACATTCAAGAAGATATTCCATTTTGCTCACTCCTTTGAGAGTAAAATTATCTTTACCGAAATAATTCTATCAAAATAAACGTTTAATAGATACTTAAAAAGTGCTAATTGTGATTTTTTTGTAAATATCTTGTAAAGATATTGTGATATTTGTTTATTTTTCAAAGAATGGATTTATCTCTATGAATTTTCTTTATAATAAAATACTTTATATATTAATAAGTGTAGAACAGTGTCTTTTTGGCAATATTAGCCATAATTAACTCTTTTACTCATAACGTTTTCATAGTAAAATAAAGATGTAGAAAAGGAGAAAATGAATATGTTTATTGGTGTAGATATCGGTGGAACTTCTATTAAAGTTGGCTTAGTTTCTAAAAGTGGAAGTTTAAAAGCAAAAGAATCTTTTCCAGTTGTTAAGGGGGAAGATCAAAAAGTTACTATTGAGAAATTGGGTGACTTTATTTTATGTTTAGCTAAAGAAAATAAATTAAACGTTAGCGAAATAGAGGGAATTGGTATTGGATGCCCAGGGGCAATCAATTCTGAAAAGGGAACATGTGATTCTTCTCCAAATCTTAAATGGTCATCTTTACCAGTAGTGGATATTATTAAAAATAAAACAGGTGTAAGAAAAGTAAGAATATCTAACGACGCTAATGTTGCGGCTTTAGGAGAAGCTTTATTTGGTGCAGGAAAGAAATATAATTCTTCAATATTTATTACTCTTGGTACTGGAGTAGGTGGAGGAGTAGTTATCGATAGAAAATTATTTGAAGGTAACGAAGGCAAAGGAACTGAAATCGGTCACTCAGTAATTGTAGTAGGAGGCGAACCTTGTGGATGTGGAAGAAAGGGATGCTTTGAAGCATATGCATCTGCAACTGCTTTAATTAGATTAACAAAAGAAGTCATGAAGAAAAATCCTAAATCATATATGTGGCATTATGTTCATGGCGATATTGATCAAGTCGATGGAAAAACAGCATTTGAATCATCAAAGGCAATGGATAAGGCTGCTTTAGAAGTTGTTGATACATATTGTATGTATCTAGCGGAAGGCATGCTAAATTATATGAATATTTTTAGACCAAACGCTATTATTTTAGGCGGAGGCATATGCGGTCAAAAAGAATATTTAACTTCTAGACTTGAAAAATATGTTAGATCTTATCATTTTGGCTTTAAGTCTTGCCCAGAAGTAGAAATATTAATTGCATCTCTTGGAAATGATGCTGGTATAATCGGGGCAGCTTCATTAGTGATGTAGTTTATAAAATAAAAACGTACCTAATTATGAAATTTTGATGCATAATAGGTACTTTTTTTATACAATTTTTAATGTGAAATCTTCCACATTGATGACTTCATCGACAAAATCATAAAAGGAAGGATCATGTGATACAAGAATTAAGGAGCCTTTAAAAGCAATAAGAGCTTCTTTTAATGCTTCTTTTGCAAGATTATCTAAGTGATTGGTAGGTTCGTCAAGAATTAAAACGTTATATTTGTTAACCATGAGTTTAGCTAAACGAACTTTAGCTTTTTCTCCTCCTGATAAAACAGAAGTAACATTCATCATCTGTTCATTTCCAAGACCACAACGGGCAAGTAAACTTCTTACTTCTCCTTGTGTTAAATTTGGAAAGGTATCCCATACTTCTTTAATCGCCGTTTTGGAAGAACCATAATCTTCTTGCTCAAAATAACCAATGCTTAAGAATTGATCACGTTGGATATCACCTTTATAAGGGGGAACAAGTCCAATAAGTGTTTTGATAAAGGTAGATTTTCCTATTCCATTAACACCTTTTAAAGCAATTTTTTTGTTTCTTACAAATTCGAAATTCATTTCCTTTGTTAATGCTTCGTCATATCCTAAAACTAAAGAAGTAGCCTTAAAGATGACTTTCCCTGGTGTTCTATCTTCTTTAAAGATATAAGTTGGTTTTTCTTTTTCCTTTCCAAGAGTAATGATATCCATTTTATCTAGAACTTTTTGACGCGATTTCGCTAAATTAGTCGTGGCAACACGTGCTTTGTTCTTTGCGATAAATTCCTCTAGTTTGTGTATTTCTTTTTGTTGACGTTCATAGCTTGCTTCTAGATTTCTTTTTTCAGTCGCATATACTTTTTCAAAATTTTCATAATCCCCCTTGTAACGGGTTAACGTTCCCCATTCTAGATGAAGAATTACGTTACATATAGAATTTAAGAAAGAATTATCGTGAGAAACCACTAAGAAAGAATGCTCATAATTTTGCAAAAAGGAAATTAACCAGGATACTTGATTTTCATCTAAGAAGTTCGTAGGTTCATCAAGAATTAATAGATTAGGTTTAGTAAGTAAAAGCTTTGTTAAGAGAACTTTTGATCTTTGTCCTCCAGAAAGAAGAGACACATCTTTATCTAAACCTATTTCGTTTAATCCTAAACCTGATGCCACTTCACAGATTTTTGAATCTATAGAATAGAAGGAAGAAATTTCTAATAAATGTTGGATTTCTCCAGTTTTTTCCATTATTTTTTCTAGTTCATCACCTTCTACTTCACACATCTTCATATATAAAGAATTTAATTCTTCTTCTTTTTTAAATAAGTAAGAAAAAGACTGGCGAAGAACTTCCATGATAGTTTTTCCTTTTTCTAAAGTAGTATATTGATCTAAATATCCTAAAGTGATGTTTTTTGCCCTGGTTATTGTTCCTTTATCAGGAGTCTTTTTACCGATAATCAAATCAATAAGGGTAGATTTTCCTTCACCATTAGAACCAACAAGTCCAACTTTTTCCCCTTCATTTAAATTAAAAGAAGCATCTTTGAGAATGATGCGCCCTCCAAAGTCTAGTGTTAATTTTTCTATTGATATTAAAGACATATTAATGCACCTACTTTCTTAATAAGTGTAGAATAAGAAAAAGAAAAAGACAAACATAAATTTTGTCTTTCTAGAATCTTGCTTTTTTATCGTAATAATCTTGGAGTTGATCTGGCTCTAGGGCCATAATCTCAAACCCACGGAAGATACCAAGAACAAATGGACCACCGGTCCAACATAATAAAATGTTAACTAGACCTCTAAGCACTTTGCCATATATAAAATAATCTACTCCAAATGAACCAAGAAGCATGGCACATATAGCCATTCCTTTAACAGTATGATGGATTTTATTTCCTTCAGAATCGTAGGACGAATCATAGATTATTTCATCTTTAGGAGGCTCCACTACTTCGGCTTTATGAATTTTGATAGTTTGATGACATACGATACATCCACATCTTTTGTGATTGTAATCAACTGGATTAACCGCCTGACAATAAGGGCATTTAATTTTTGCGTTTATCACTGTTATCACCTCTTATACAATAATATATACTATTATTGTAAGTTTTGCATTAAAAACTTATTTTCTTGTTTTTTATATAAAAAAGAAGAATAATGAGTATATGGTAGAAAAATAGAGGAGAGGAAGATATGAAATATTTAATTATGTCCGATATTCACGGATCATCTTTTTATTTAAATAAGGTGCTAGAAAATGCTAAAGGTAGGTATGATAGAATCATTATTCTTGGTGATGTGCTATATCATGGACCAAGAAATGATCTTCCTTATGGATATGCTCCTAAAGAATGCATTGCTATTTTGAATCCTTTAAAAGATATCATTACTTGTGTTAGAGGTAATTGTGATGCGGAAGTTGATCAAATGGTATTATCTTTCTTGATTCAAGATTCATATTATTTTAACCATAATAATAAAACCATTTATTGTAGTCATGGTCATCATTTAGATTTTGACAATTTAAAATCTTATAAGGCTGATATTTGTTTATATGGACATTTCCATATACCTTGTATAGAACAAAAAGATGGGATATTACTTGTTAATCCTTCATCTATTTCCATTCCAAAATCTAATGAAGGAGGATGTTTTATTATTCTTGATGAAAAAGGATTTCATCTTTTTAACCTAGAAAATAAAGAAATAAAAACATATTTATTTTAAATAATTTGCACATTAATAAGAGAAAGGAGGAAACATTGTGATTTGTATTATCGCAGAAAAACCATCACTCGCAAGAAATATTATCGCCGCGATCGATCCTAAAATGAAGAAATATGATGGATATTATAGCAATGATGATTATATTGTAACATACGCTTTTGGACACCTCTTTTCTTTATATGATATTGAACAATATGATCCTTCCTATAATGAAGGACAAAAGAAGAGTTGGACGTTAGATAATCTTCCTTTTTTTCCTTCGTCGTTCAAATTCGGTTTGAAAAAGGATGAAGGAACTATTAAACAATACAAAATTATTCGTTCTTTAGTTAATCGAGATGATGTTAATATTGTTGTTAATGCGGGTGATAGTGATCGAGAAGGAGAAATTATCGTTCGTATTATCCTTTCCCATGCTTTAAAGTCACAAAAGGATATACGAAGACTTTGG
>JALFBO010000123.1 GCA_022772105.1 Erysipelotrichaceae bacterium
CCATTAGCTAAAGGATTATGAGATGATTGAGTTGATCCTGATAATCCTATCACAAAAGATAAAACAATAACACCAATTATATCATCAAGAATTGCAGCACTTACAATAGCTGTACCAACATTAGTATCTAATTTTCCAAGTTCTTTTAAGGTTGCAATAGTGACTGAGACTGATGTTGCGGTCAATATAGTACCATAAAAAAGATTTTGTAATATTTGTTGTTTACCATTTAAGCCGAAGAACAAAGAAGATACTAAGAATCCTAATCCTAAAGGTAAAATAACGCCTAGTATTGTAATAACTATAGACGCTAGACCTGTACTTTTGATTTTCTTTAAATCCGTTTCTAGTCCTGCTGAAAACATAATAAGAATAACACCAATTTTAGCAATAAATCCTATTCCTTCAAGACTAGAAGATGAAAGTAATAAATCATTTAAAGGTGTATATTTAGCAAGTCCTATTAATAAACCAGTTAAAAGCATTCCCACAACTTGAGGTGCACCAATCTTTCTACAACCAATGCAAAATAGTTTCGACATTACAAGAATAAGCGCTAATGGTAATAACACGTCATAATATTCCATAATATACCTTCTTTCACTTCATTAATTCACAATTGATTATTCTACCTATTTGTGAAATAAAAGTAAAGTTATCTTTTTATTTTATTTAAATAAAAAAGCATCCACTAGGGATGCTTCTATATTTCTAACCAATTAGCACTTTTCTGAGAAGTATTTAATTGTACGAACCATTTGTGTTGTGTATGAATTTTCATTATCATACCATGCAACAACTTGAACTTGGAATAAACCATCAGCTACTTTTGTAACCATAGTTTGTGTTGCATCGAATAATGAACCATATCTAATACCAACGATATCTGAAGATACTAATTGTTCTTCTGTGTAACCAAATGATTCATTAGTTGCTGCTTTCATAGCGGCATTAACTGATGCTGGAGTAACATCTTCACCTTTAACAACTGCAACTAAAATTGTTGTAGAACCTGTTGGAGTTGGAACACGTTGAGCAGAACCAATTAATTTGCCTGATAATTCAGGAATAACTAAACCGATTGCTTTTGCAGCACCTGTTGAGTTAGGAACAATTGAGCATGCTGCTGCTCTTGCTCTTCTTAAATCACCTTTTCTGTGTGGTCCGTCTAATAACATTTGGTCACCAGTGTAAGCGTGAACTGTTGTCATAATACCAGATTGAATTGGGAATGCTTTGTTTAAAGCGTTAGCCATTGGAGCTAAACAGTTTGTTGTACATGAAGCAGCTGAAATAATTTTATCTTCTTTTGTTAATGTTTCATGGTTAACATTGTAAACGATTGTCTTTAAATCTTTTCCAGCTGGAGCTGAGATAACAACTTTCTTAGCACCTGCATTGATGTGAGCCATTGATTTTTCTTTTGAGCAATAGAAACCTGTACATTCTAAGACAACATCAACGTTTAATTCACCCCATGGGCAGTTGTTTGCGTCTTTTTCAGCATAGATTCTAATTTTCTTTCCATCAACAGAGATCCAACCTTCTTCAGCACCTTCTTCTGAGCATTCTACTTTATCTGCTAAAGCATATCTTCCTTGAGCTGAATCGTATTTTAATAAGTGAGCTAACATTTTTGGGCTTGTTAAATCGTTGATTGCTACGACTTCATATCCTTCAGCACCAAACATTTGTCTGAAAGCTAGACGACCGATACGGCCAAATCCATTAATTGCAACTTTTACTGACATTCTAATAATTTCCTCCTATAAAAGTTTACTTGGTTTTCTTTAACCTTTATAATTTTATCATTTCTAGCATTAATAAGTAAATAATTATTGATTAATAATTATAAAGTTTTTTTATCGAATGAAAAAAGCTGACTTTCATCAGCTCAATATATCATATAAACTAACCTTTTAATCCTCTTTGTTGACGGTCCATATCTTCAACAACAATATCATAGATTTCTCCAAGAGTTCTACAATATTCTAAAATCTTCCATGGTTCATTTGTATGGAAGTGAAGTTTAATCAATTCTTCGTCTCCACATACTAATAAGCAATCACCAACAAAATTATCTAAAATATAGTCGTAAATTTTATCTTCATTCAAATCTTTCTTGCTTGATCCATCAATCAATAATTGTGTGTCATATCTAAATTCTAATTCTTCCATAATATACTCTCCTTAATACAATCTTTTAGCAAGCCTTAAATATATTATAAAAGAAAACACAACTATTTATCAATTAATTTCTTCTTTCCATGAGAAGGAAACCGTTTCAACTTTTTCATATATTTTGTCTTTTAAATCAATCGTAATTACTAAATCATATGTATTTTCCGATTTATTTACATCATATTTGATCAATACAACATTAAGGTGTGTATTATCTAATTTAAGCGAAAACGTTGAGATTTCATATTTAGAATCAATATCATTTAAAAAGATTTCTACACTTTTTTTATTTTCTTTTTCTATTAGTCGTATATCATCTTCTTGGATATTTTGCACAACTTGATAAGACACAGGGCATCCTTCACACATTTTATCTTGATAAGAAATATTGCATGAAACAAGAATTGTAAGAAAAAAGAATATACTTATTATTTTTTTCATAATGACCTCCCCTTCTAATAATAATCGTTTATTTTGAACAGAATTCTTTAAATTCCATCATCTCTTCATAAGTTTCAAAAATTCCGACAAAATACTGATTTCCCATCGCTCCTGAAAGAATATAAGGCATATCTCCTTTATCGACAATTCTATTTCCATATTTATTCATTATATCTTGATAAGAATGAGAATAATATCTCCAGAATCTACGTGCGTAATATGCACAATAATAATTCTTTTTATTCATATCTTGATAATTGTTATCATAAACAATCATATCAGCCCATATTGCATAAGAAGAAACGCTATGAGCAAAATTTAACATATCAGGTGTATATCCTCCAGGACATCTCATATTAACTTCTAGTCCAATAAGATCTCCTACTTCCCCAAGACCTTTTTTTGCTTCTTTTAATCTAAAGAACTCTAAATGAAAATATCTGCTTTTAGCTCCAAATGCCTTAAGAGTTCTTCTTCCTACTTCTTCTAAATCACTAGGTACATCTTTATTCGAATAATAAAAGACATCTAAATCATTATTAACTATTTCCATAATAGGAGTTGGGAACACTTCATTTGACATAAATAAAGGATCACCCGTAGAAGAACAAACTCCATCAAAAGAAATTAAATCACCATTAATAAACTCTTCCATAATATACTTAATATTTGGGAAATTTTCAAAATAAAATTTTTTTAATTCCTCTTCATTATGTATCTTATAAGTAGCGTAAGCTCCTACCCCATTATCAGGCTTTACAATGACTGGATAACCTACTTCTTCGACAAATTCTTTTCCTTTTTCAAATGTGGTAGGAATAATGTATCTAGCCGTTTTTACACCACCATTTTTATAGCAAGTCTTCATTGCTTCTTTTGACTTAAAGAAATTAATTTCATCTATCTTTTTACCAGTATTTACATTGAAATCTGTTCTTAATCTAGCATCTTGTTCTAACCAATATTCATTATTGGATTCAATATAATCAATCTTTCCATATTTTGATGCAAAATATGCAACAGCCTTATACATATCATCATAATTAGATAATGAATTGACGCGATAATATTCGGTTAAAGAAGAGGCAAGTTCCTCAGAAATATTATAATCTTCTCCAATACCTAAAACATTCACACCACGATTTTTTAATTCTTTACAAAAACGAGAATAAATATGAGGAAATGTAGGCGAAACATAAATAAAATTCATAAAACCACCATCCTTTGTAATAATTTAACACACTATTACATTTTTTTACTATTTCACTAATAAAATTTATGATGAAAGCATTTTCATAAAAAGAAAAAAGACATTTTCATGTCTTTATAAATC
>JALFBO010000061.1 GCA_022772105.1 Erysipelotrichaceae bacterium
TTTCTTAATTCAATTAAATTTATTTTGGAGTTATTAATTACTTGGCTTAATAAAGTTTCAATATAACTTTCTTCGTTCACCTCTTTGATGAATAAAGGTTCTCTTACCACTTTAATAGCGTTCATTCCAAAAGATTCTATCTCTAATCCAATTTGTTCTAAAAGCGCAACTTTTTCTTTAGTTAATTTCATAAGATCACTAGGATTTAAATTGATAACAAGAGGAATGAGTGGTTCACAAGTTGTTATTTTACTATTATATAATTTTTCAAATTTTTCATAATTAATACGCTCGTTCGCAGCATGTTGATCGACAAGATAGAAACCATCTTCCGCTTGACAAATAATATAAGTGTTATGAATTTGACCTATTGGAGTTAATAAAGGCATTTTAAATTTGTTAACTTTTTCTTCTTTAACCTCATCTTTAGAAGAATCAGAAAGAACAGTTTGTTCTTCTTCATCAAAAGAAGGTAACTCCACTTTTAAAGGAGTAAAAGAAGTATCTTTACTAATAGTAGGTCGTTCAATTTGAACCTCTTCTTTATCCTCATCTTCATCCATAAGTAAAGACAACGATTCTTTTTGAGAAGAAGAGATATTTATACGAGGCTTCTCACTATCTGAAATTAAATCTTTACTTGCAAATAAGGAAGAAGAAGCAAGTGGTTTATACTCAAGAAGTTGATCTTTAATTAAAGTATAAATTGAATCCGCCATTTGTTCATCATTTGATAAACGTACTTCTCTTTTAGACGGATGAACGTTAACATCAACAAGAGAATGTTCCACTCTTATTTTTAAAATCACAAATGGATATTTATTAGAAAATAAATGATCGGAATAAGCTTCAATTATCGCTTTTTGAATTTTAGGAACATAGACATTTCTTTCATTTAAAATCGTGATCATGAAATAACGAGTAGATTTACTAATTTCAGGACGTCCTATATAACCATCAATAGTGTATTCTAAGGTTTCTAAATGAACTGGTATCATCTTTTTAGCGGTATCGACAGAATAAATACGTGATATTACTTCAAGTAGATCACCTCTTCCCGAAGTTTTGAATATTGGTCTATCATCAATATAAAAAGAGAATGCTACATCGCTTCGAGCAAGAGCTAAACGTTGCATCACTTCTAAAGAAGAAGCATTTTCCGTATTATCAGTTTTTAAAAATTTTAATCTTACTGGAGTATTATAGAATAATTCTTCAACAATAAATGTCGTACCCTGAGGAGCAGGATAATCGCTTCTTGTTGCTACTTCATCAATAACGCTTACCTTACTTCCTTTGGAAGAAGTGTGAGAAGTAATCATTGTCACTTTAGAAACCGCGGCAATAGAAGGCAAAGCCTCTCCTCTAAAGCCCATGGTTTTAATTTTGAATAATTCGTATTCACTTAATAATTTACTTGAAGCATGACGTTTAAAAGCCGTAACAGCATCGTTTTCATCCATGCCAAATCCATCATCTTTTACAATTATCTTTTTCCTTCCCGCATCATATACTCTTACTTCAATATGTTTAGCTTCGGCATCTAAAGAATTTTCTACCAGTTCTTTAATTACTGATGAAGGTCTTTCTATAACTTCACCTGCCGCGATCATATTGGCAAGATGGGAATCCATCACTTTAATTATTGCCATATCAATTCTCCATTTTCTTCTTTAATTCATAAAGGAAATTTAATGCTTGCAAAGGAGACATAGATAAAGGATCCATCTTTTTAACATCTTTAATCCATTCTTCTTCTTTCTTTTCTTCTCTTTGCATTACATTCTGATCAGTTTCTACACCATTTTCTTCAAATCCTTTTAAAATCTCATTGGCACGTACTAATAATTCTTCAGGAAGATGTGCTAAACGAGCGACGTTAAGGCCATATGATTTTCCCATCGCTCCATTTTCAATTTTATAAAGCAAAGTAATCTTATCGCCTTCAGTTGCTACTGAAACATGCACATTCTTTAAAACACTAATTCGTTTATCGATAGAGGTAATCTCGTGATAATGGGTTGAGAACATAGTTTTTGCTCTAGTTTTTGATGCTATATATTCAATGATTGATTGAGCTAACGCCATGCCATCAAATGTCGCGGTTCCTCTTCCTATTTCATCAAAAATTAGTAAGGAAGAAGCGCTAGCATGCCTTAAAGCATAATTGGTTTCACTCATTTCCACCATAAAAGTAGATTGACCTGAAACTAAATCATCTGAAGCTCCAATACGAGTGAATATAGCGTCAAATACCATTAGTTCCGCTTTTTCTGCTGGTACATAACATCCAATTTGTGCCATGATAACGATTAAAGCAAACTGACGCATATAAGTAGATTTTCCACCCATATTAGGACCAGTGATCACTAAGATATCGGTGTCTTTATCCATGTGGATATCATTTGGAACATATAATCCATTTCCCATAACCTTTTCTATAGTTGGATGACGTCCTGCAACAATGTTGATTCTTCTTTCATCATTGAAAGTAGGACGAACATAATGTTCTTCAATAGAAATTTCCGCAAAAGAAATCAAACAATCGATAAAGGAAACAAGCAAAGCAAGATTTTGAATTTGTTCTGTGTATTCTGAAACTTTCTTTCTTAATGCAGTAAACATCTCATATTCTAAAGAGCAACGTTTTTCATCAGCATTTAAAATTAAAGCTTCTTTTTCTTTAATTTCTTTTGTAATAAATCTTTCTGAGTTTACAGTGGTTTGCTTTCTTTCCCAACCCCATTCATCTTTAATAAGTGGAACTTGTCCTTTAGAAACTTCGATATAATATCCAAAGACTCTATTGTATCCCACCTTTAAAGTCTTAATTCCAGTTTCTTCTTTAATGCTATTTTCAAGTGATGCCAGGAAAGATTTTCCATCTTGTGACATACTTATTAATTCGTCAAGAGTTTCATCAAATCCCTTTTTAAAAATTCCCCCTTCTTTCACAGTGATAGGTGCATCTTCTGAGATTGCTCTTTCAAGCAAATCTGTCAAAGGAATAAAATCATAATCCATGCCTTTCATCGATGCAATGTGAGGATTATTTAGTGAATTCAAATCATGTAACAATTGAGGAACAATACTAAGAGACTTCTTTAATTGCAGCATATCTCTTCCTGTTGCAGAGCCAAAATTAATCTTTGCCACAAGTCTTTCTAAATCATAAATATCTTTTAAGTCACGTTTAATATCATCCCTTGTGATGAAATTAGAAATCAAAGAAGCAACTATATCTTGCCTAATTAATATTTCTTTTTCATTGCATAGAGGTTTAGAGATCCATTTTTTGAGCAAACGTGATCCCATATTTGTTTGAGTTCTATCTAGAAGCCAAAATAAAGTACCATAACTATCTTCACTTCTAATTGTTCGAGTAAGTTCTAAATTATTTTTGGAAAATCCATCTATTTGCATCGACGCATTTGATCTAATAACTTTAGCTTTTTGCATATAATCCAAAGATGATTTTTGTGTGTCACGAAGATAATTTAGTAGACGAACTATATTAGATCGTTGTACTAAATCATAAACATTATTCAAGATATACTCATGTTCGATAGAAACAATATTATTGTTCATATAAGAAATTAAGGTATTTTTCTTATTTCTTATTTTAAGAAGCGCATTAGCGTCAAAAGAGGTACTAACAACAATTTCTTTGATAGATAAAGCGTCGATTTCACCAATGACAACATCTAAATCCTTTTCTAAATTCTCGACAAATATTTCTCCAGTAGAAACATCGGCATAAGAAAAGACAAAGCAATTTTCATTGACATCCAAGCAACCAATATAGTTGTTATCTTTCGCCTTCATATCAATGATTGCCCCTGGAGTAATAATTTGAACAACATCGCGTTCCACTATTCCTTTTGCATTAGCAGGATCTTCCATTTGTTCAACAATACCAACTTTATAGCCTTTAGAAATCAATTTATCAATATAGGAATTTACTGCATGATAAGGAACTCCACACATTGGAACTTTTTCTTCTGCACCAGCATTTTTTCCAGTTAAAACAAGTTGTAAAACTCGTGAAGCTATCTTAGCGTCTTCAAAAAATAATTCATAGAAATCGCCAAGTCTAAATAATATTAATGTATCAGGATGCTTTTCTTTTATACTTAAATATTGCATCATCATTGGAGTATATTTCGCGCCCATAAAAAAACCTCGCATTTAGTAAATAATATTATACAATATTTATTTACTACGAGGTAGATTAGTTTTTATTTTTTCATACTTTCTTATATTAATAAGACACAAAAAAAGTTATAATACTCGATTTTCATCTTTCTTATAACTTCGTTTTTTATTCTTCAATTCTTAAAAGTAAAACGTGAATCTTTTTGTATAATAGGAATGTTAATACACCTACAAGCACATATCTTACAATATTAAATGGTAAATTAGCGCCAAATAAGTAGACAGCCATATAATTGCTTTCATTTATGTGTAAGAAAGAAGGCATCATACCAAGCAATGGATTTATGCTTCCTCCAAAATAGAAATCAATATAGAATGGTATTAAAATTAACCAGTTAGCAACAAGTGCCACTACAGTTGCAATTGAAGCAGATATAGCAAATGCAGCCAAAGCTCCTTTAAGTGATTTATGTCTTTTATAAATAATACCAGCTGGGATTACTAAAGATAAGCCAATCAATAAATCGGCAAGCTCACCAACACAAGCAGTGCCAGTAAATGGTAATTTGATTAAGCATCTAATAACAATAACAATGGCTCCCGCAATAGGCCCATATGCAAATGATGTAATTAAGGCTGGGATTTCTGATACTTGAATATCAAGGAATGCTGGGAAAAGCATTGGTAAAGGGAATTTTACAAACATATAAAGAATGGTTGAAATAGCGCTCATGATACCCATTAAGGAAATCATTCGCACATTGATTAATTTCTTTTCTTGTTCATTTTCCCTATTTCTAAATCTTTCATTTACTCCAAGTAAAGTAAATACGATACCAACAAAAGCAATTAGTGCCACTAAAGCAAAATTAGTTTTATAATTCTTGCTAGAATTCCATACCAATAGATTCAATAGTAAGAATACCACTGCAGCTACATAAAATAGCCCTCCTGTGATGTGGAGTTTCTTTTCTTTACTGAACTTCATTTTTGAACCTCCTAAAAAAATAAAAAATCCTGAAGTCCAGGATCCATAGAAAAAGCAAAAATAATTTGTTTCTTCCATCCAGCCTATACTGTCGCCACTAGAATTGCACTAGTTCAACGCTTACGCGCTCGCGGGGTTTACCGCCGGGAGGAATTTCACCTGATCCTGAAACAAGATTATTATAGTTCATACTTAGAGACTAATCAATAGTTAATTTTCATCTTTATTCTCTATATATTTAGGATTTACGTTAAGGGCTATCTCTTCTTCTAAAGATAATTCTTCTTGATAATCCTCTTTGCAATCGACAACAACAACTGCCTCTTGAAAAACTTCTATATAAAATAATGCTTCTATTTTTAAATCTATTTCTTTATTATCTTTTAAATCCATTGATACGCATGTAGGATACTTGTTGATGTATACAGCAGGATAAATTACATCATTTAATGTTTTAACATCGCGATATCCAATATTTATATCTTCGAGAAATTCGACAGTTTCAACATAGACTTCACTTTTTTGATTATTATTTTCTGCATACCATATCTGTATATCAAATGACCCTTTTAATATCACTTTTTTTCCTTTTATTTCCGTTTCATATTTCAAATTTATAATCCAACAACCTAATGTCTTTGAAATATATTCATTAATGAAAATATTCTTTTGAAAACTATAATTTTCTTTTCCTCGTCCCACTAAAGTTTTACATGCTATCTCTCTTAACATTTCTTTCACCTACATTTATTCTATTCATTTATAAGATAAAAAAGACGAAAATAGTTGTTTATAAATCATTATTTCCAATAAACATATTCTTGTTAAAAAGATTCTCTTTCTTTGATGATATATTGAAGAAAAAAACAAAAAGAACTTTGATTTTATTCTCAGTTCCTTTATGTTGTCTTATTTTGATGTAATTATCTTATTTTCTTGATGTTCTTTTAATTCTAAGAACATATTATAATAGTCATACATTTTTTGTTTAGAAAAAGGAAATTCTCCATTTTTCATCATCTTTTTAACTCTTTCATTAACATGTTTAACTACAAAATCGAGTCGATTTGAATAAGCATATTTCTTTCTATGATACTCGTATTCTTTACTATCAAGTTGAAGAATCGTACCATCTGGAAGAAGTTTAACATCCAAATCATAATCAATATATTTGATCACATCATTATCCACTAAACTTGGAGAAGCAATATTACAATAGTACATAATATCATCTTCTTTAAGCATAGCTATTACATTGAACCACTCGTGATAAAAGAAAATTGATATAGCAGGTTCTCTTGTAAACCATCTTCTTCCATCTCCTTCAATAACTTTTGTAGAAGTAGAAGCTATTACAATGTAATCATCATTGCACTCGACAATCATTGCGTTATCCCATGTTCTATGAAGAGATGAATCATGTTTATATGATTGAACATGCATCCATTTTCCTACATAGCTTTCATCTAACATACACTAATTCCTCGTTCTTTGCTATTATACCAAACTATAAGAACTTAATAAAGCAATTCGATAAAATTGCAGCGTGAAGAGTCACATTAAGAAAAATAAAACATCTCAAATGAGATGTTTCTAATAAATTATTCTAATATTTATTCATTTCTTTTGAATTGATCAAGCTATTAACAATACCAATTACATTAGAAACGTCTTTGTTATATTGTAATAATGATTCCTTTTCATATGGTTTATCGTAAGGGATAACCATAATCTTATCACAATATGATAAAAGTACATATGTTTCTTTAGAGTTAATATTTATTACTAGATCTAGTAGATTATCATCAATTTCAAAACTTGATAATGATTTAATCAAAGATGGAGTAATCACTTTTGTAGCTTCTAAAGAAGAAGCATATACTTCAAATTTTTCGTCTAAATCCTTTATTTTAGTTAATTCTAATCCATCAAGATTTGTTGGTTTACCTTCTTTAGTGGAAGAAAGATAAATGATGACTTTTCCTTCATTTTTTAATCTTAAATTAAATTTAAACATTTTTCCAACTGCTGGAACTTTATAGTTTTTATCTTTTAAAGAATTTCCAACCTTGAAAGAAACATCGCTACAATAGAAATTTACACCAAGCATTTTACCTTTAACATAATCCCTTGATTGAGTTTTGATTACATTCTTATAAATATCATTCTTTATTATTTCTTCTAAATCAATTTTATGTTTATAAGCTAATTTAATATCTTTTAGCATATAATTATTTCCATAAACATATGAATCGATATAAAGGCCGTATTTTACGATATAATCTTCCACGTAATCATTTATTTTCTTTCTAGTACGTTTTGTTTGGAAAAACATCAAAATAAAATAAAATGATACTAAAAAGATGGTTATGGTTAGCATTTGAGGGAAAAATGAAGCAGCGAATATCGCACCTGCAACAATGATTAAAAAGACGATTTGTAGTATCTTTGTATTTTTCATCGTTTTAGTGTGGAACTCTGTAAAAGCTACTCTACTTTCATTAACTAATCTAACAGCTTCATCAGGATCTACGATTGGTTCTAATTCAAAGAAAGGAATATCTCCTTCATAATCCATACTAGGAGTTTCTTTTTTCTCTTCGTTAGAAAAAATTACTTCATCACTTTTTATTTCTTCATCTGTTTCTTTTTTTGTTTCTTCACAAGAATCATCCAAGGAAACATCGTTTTTTACTTCTAAGTTTTCTTTATCAAGCGTTTCTTCTTTTTTTTCTAAAACACTTTGATCTACTTCTTCAACTTTTTCTTTTAAAGTCATAATCATTCTAGCTCCTTTTACTAGGTAATTATACAATAAGTCTTTGATTAATAAAACAATATAAAAAGAATAAAATTTTTTTCTTTTATTGATAAATATTTCTTTTTGATGCATAATCTTTATGCGGGTGCTAGAAGAATCTGGCTGAGATTATCCTTGATACTAGGATGGACCGTTAACTTGATCTAGGTAATGCTAGCGGAAGGAAAAAATTGATACGATTCATCAATCCTTTTTTGCATCATCTAGGCGGAAAGGATTTTTATTTATTATGAAAAAAGATAAAATTTTATTTACCGTCAAAGATATTTGCGAAATTGCAATGCTTTGTGCTATCGCAATTGTCTTAAGCGTATTCTGTGAAATCAAAGTTGGAGCAAATGGAGGATCAATTGGATTTGGAATGATTCCTTTATTCTTAATTTGCTATCGCCATGGTTTTATTAAAGGCTTTATTGCAACAGGTATAATCTATGCTTTAATTTGTTGTGCAATCGATGGATATGGATTTGCATGCTTCCCTTTTGATTATTTACTAGCATATGGTTCTTTATCAGTTGTTAGTTTCTTCTATAAGCCAATTTTTGAATCTGAATCTAAATGGAAACCATATGTATTTATCGCTTTATCAATACTACTTGCTTGTTTCTTAAGATTTGTATTCCACGTTATTTCAGGAATGATATTATGGTCAACACCATTTGTAGGATCAATAACTTATAATATCGCTTATGTTGGACCATCTTGCGCTATATGCATAGTTGTATTCTGTGCCTTGTATATTCCATTTAAACGTATTAATAATATGTTCCCAACAAAGAGATATTCTTTCTTCCCAGTTAAGAAAAAAGAAGTAGAACAAGATAATTCTACTTCCGAAGAATAAATGTTAATTTAATATATTATTAATAAGCAGCCGTCTAGAATCGAGATGGTTGCTTTTTTATTTGCAATAAATTCATTAGATACTCCTAGAGGGAAAGAAGATAATAACGTTTGATTTGTAAGCTCATATTTAAGATTTTTTAAGGTGACCCCTTTAGACACATCGGTCAAAGAAAATACGGAAATATAACCAACTCCTTTAAATTCTTTTGTTTCATTCATCAGGACTTCAAATGTTTTTTCTTTACCTTTTAAGATAATATTAATACCTCTCTTCTTAAAGTGTAACAATTCCTGAATAGAAGCAAAACTATGGTCTTCTCTTCCACCAAAACAACCATATAAAATAAAATCTTTATATCCCTTTTTTATTCCTTCTTCGATAGCTTCATGAGTATCAGTAACATCTTTAATCACATCTAATTTAATGATATTATCTTCGCTAGGCACATATTTTAAGGAATCAAAATCTCCAACCACTAAATGAACTGGATATCCATTGTCCTTTAAAAATGAATACCCTCCATCAGAAGCGATTATAAAATCATCTTTATCGTATGTAAAATCTCTTAGCGATTCCTTACAAGCTCCCACAATAATACATTTATTCATTTTTAATCACCTTTTATATTTAATCATAATAATTTCTTTTTGTCATATAGTTAAATAGAAAAAGGAGAAAAACCATGGATCGTATGCAACCACCACCATATTATGGATCACCTTATCAAGGAGAGATGCCACCATCTTCCTATCCTTATCCTACTCCTGGTGAAAGAAAAGAAGACTCCGAACCTACTGCAACTGAATTAAGCGGTAATTATTTTGCAGTTTTTATGGAAAAGAGCATTGGAAAAAGAGTCTCTATATTTTGCTCTTTCACCGATTCAGCCCAATGGCATGATGAAGTATTTACTGGACTACTTGAAGTAATTGGTGATGATTTTGTGGTTATTAAAGACACGGCATTAAATAAATCCACCCTAATCATGAGCGTCTATATCAACTATATAGAAATAACTACTGATACAAAGAAAAAATAGTTTATTGATTACAAAATCAATAAACTATTTTAATATGTGATTCCAATTTTATTTAAAGAAAAAATGAAGTTAATTATTTGATTTGAATAATAACAATCAGGAGTTACAAAGTAGAAATCTCCATCATCTTTCAAAATGATAAGTTTCATCATATCTAATAAATCCTCATTTGTTTCATTTTCTTTATTTGTTAATAGTAAAGAGGAGATAACAACTACATTAGTTTTTTCAAATTTCTCCATAAGAAGAGTGTGATCATGCATTTCTTTAAAATCTCTAAATATGAAAGTTGCCTTTTTGTCCACTAGATTATCTGGTAAGAATTCCACAGAAAATTCACTAGTATCCTCTAATTTATTCTTCCTTAATTTCTTTAATCTCTTTTCTTCTTTATCGCTTATACCCACGAATAAAGTATTATTTTTTAAAGCATCAATTTCTTTATGAACATAATAAGGAGTAAATTCAAGTTGTAAGGAAGCAAGTTCTTCACTAGTAGATAAAATCTCTTGTATTTTTTTTAAATATCTTTTCTTAAAAAATTTAAATTTAGAGAGTTGATATTTAATACATAATAAGTCAACATCATTTAATTTCATTGTAGAGAATGACATCCCCATATATAAATATTTTTCTAATAAGTTATCGCTCATATTCATCCTCCACTTATTTATATTCTAATATGATTTCAATCGTTTGTCGATTTCTCTTTTTTGCTCTTTAGCTTTTTCGCTATCTCTCTTATCATATAATTTCTTACCTTTAGCTAAGGCAATTTCTAATTTAGCTCTACCTTTAGATAAATAAATCTTAGTAGGAACAATAGTAAATCCTTGTTCTTTTATCTTTTGATTGAGTTTTATAATCTCTTTTTTATGTAGAAGAAGTTTTCTTGTTCTTAATGGTTCATGATTAAAAATATTCCCTTGCTTATAAGGGGCAATATTCATACCTATAACATATGCCTCCATACCTTTAATAATTACATAAGCATCATCTAAAGACGCAGAATGATTTTTTAATGACTTTATTTCTGTCCCTTTTAATTCAATTCCCACTTCTAAAAAATCAGAAAGAAAATAATTATAATGTGCTTTCTTATTTGAGGCGATAATTTTAATACCTTGCTCCATGCTTTCTTTCTCCTTTTTGTTTTCGTTTTTCTTTTCGTGAAATATGATTATTTGTTTTTCTATCTTGTACTAATGTAAAAGTTATTTGTCTATTTGTCAAGTTAACACTAGATACTATCACTTCCACTTTATCTCCAAGTTCATAACAAAGGCGATTTCTAGCCCCTCTTGCAGACATATATCTTTCATCAAATATATAGTAATCATCTAAATCATCAAAAGAAACAAACCCATCGATACCAAATTCATCTAATTGAATAAACATTCCATTTTGCGTCATTCCACTTACAAATCCTTGATACCTATTTCCAATTTTATCTTTTAAGAATTTGCATGCCATCAAATCATCTACTGCCCGTTCAATAGTAATAGCTCTTCTTTCTTTAATAGAAGAATTTTCCGCGATAAAATCTAAATTTTCTACGAATGCCTTATCGATAGAAAAATCCTTTTGCACAATATAACGATCAATCAAACGATGTACTATTAAGTCAGGATAACGTCTTATTGGCGAAGTAAAGTGAGTATAACAAGAACTAGCTAAACCATAATGGCCTTTGTTTTCGATGCTATATCGGGCTTTAGCTAAAGATTTTAATAGCATCAAAGAAAGAATCACATAACGCTCATCGTTCTTAGCTTTATTCATATGATCACTTAATTCTTTTGGGGTAACATCTAAAGAAGAAAATGATGTTTTATATCCTAAGTGAGTTGATAATTTCATAAAAGAATCCATCTTTTTAGCTTTTGGCTGTTCATGAATTCTATAAATAAAAGGAAGTTTATTATTGAATATCTCTTCACTAACTTGTTCATTCGCGCTGATCATTAAATCTTCGATCAATTCTTCCCCTTCTTCTTGAACTCTTTTAACAACTTGAAGAGGTTGTCCTTTTTCATCACAAATAAATTTTAATTCTACCGATTCTAAATCGAGCGCGCCTTGTTTTTGTCTTCTTTTTCTAATTTTAGAACTAACTTCATTCAATAAGAATAACATTTCATCTATCTCAGGTGAGAAGTGCTTATCTATAGGCTCATGGTGAAGTAATTTATTTACATATTTATATGTTAATCGTCCGCAAGATCTAATCACGCCTTTTACAATTCTTCTATTAATGATATTTCCCTTATTATCCACAGAAAAAATACATGAAGTAACTAAACGATCTACACCTTCATTTAAAGAACAAATACCATTTGATAATTCAAAAGGAAGCATTGGTACGACTCTATCAGTTACATAAATCGAAGTTCCCCTGTTTAAGGCTTCTATATCTAAACTCGAGCCTTCTTTAACATAATGGGCTACATCGGCGATATGAACACCTACCTCATAGTTTTCACCCACTCGTTTTACTTCAACGGCATCATCAAAGTCTTTCGCATCATCACCATCAATAGTGACTATTAAATGATCTCTAAAATCTTCTCTTCCTTTCATCTCTTCTTCACTTACTTGAGAAGGAATATGTTTTAATTCTTCTCTCACTTTGTCAGGAAAAGATATAGGGGCATCGTTAGCAAGAATGATTTGACTAATATCGACACCTGGATCATTTTTATTACCGACAATACGAACAATATCCACATAAGCAGTCTCTTTCTTTTGCTTTGTTACTACCCCAAGAGCAATGTAGCCTTCAAATAATTTTTCTTCAGTTGGATTGATTACAAAAGTCATTCCTTTTGATGCGATATCGTTTACATTTAATATCCATTGACCATAATAATATTTTATTTCTCCGCATATGGTTTGTCTTGCTCTTTTAATAATAGAAAAAACTTCATATTCATCACGATAGTAAGACGGAATCTTTTTTAAATAAACTTCATCGCCTTTAAAAGCGCTATTTAGGGATGAATTAGGTATATATACATCTTCGTCTTGACCTGCAATTGAAGCAAAGGAGAATCTATCCTTAATAGAAACAATAGTTCCTCTAACTAGTTTTAGTGATTCAGGAGTGGCATATTCTTTTCTTACACGTATAATTTTCCCTTCCTCAACTAATTCTAGTAACGCTTTTTTAGTTTCTTGAGAAGAAGAAAAAATCTCATATATAAGCGATTCTGAAAGAGAATGTTTTTTAAGCATATTTAATATATTTTCTTTTAACATAAAATTTCTCCTTTCGTTTTCAAAATAAAAAAGGGCATTGCCCTTTTAATAGTATTTCCTAGAAATACTTTGCTAATAATACAAACAAGAAAAATACAATACCTGTACAAAGAGTCAAAATAGAAATAACTTTTTCTGATCCTCTTTCTTTTGTTTTAGCAAAGATATTCATTTTTGATCCACCAGTAATTGCTCCTGATGCACCATTAGATTTACCACCTTGTAATAGGGTCAATATAATCATAAAAATTGAAACAATAATTAATACTACTTCCATGTTTACCTCCATCTTTAAAGGGTCTATTACATAATACACTATTTTTATTAAATATAAAAATGTTTTTTTTATTTTATAATTTATTTATTAGTATTATTTTATAAATATATGCTAATATATTTTTACTTGAAAGGATGATTTATATGAAAAAACTCTTTTTTCACTCTCCTATAAGATACATTATTTC
>JALFBO010000160.1 GCA_022772105.1 Erysipelotrichaceae bacterium
TCTAATAGCATCCCACAATTCTGGCACTAGTTGCCATTCATCAATAACCTCTGGAATATTCTCATTTAAGATTAACTTCGGATTAAGTATAGCTAGTTTTCTTTTCTCTATATCAGTTAATCTAACAATAGAATTACCATGGTGCATACTAGTCCATGTTTTGCCACACCATCTTGAACCAACAATTAGAATTACTTTAAATGTTTTTAAATATAAATCAATAGTTTTATCAATTAATCATTCTTTATAATTTTCAAGTTTAATTGGCATAGTTAATCACCTTTCAATATATTTTTTACTCTAATGATGCACTTTTTTCAAATATATAAGTGCACTTTTTTCAAGTGTATAAATG
The DNA here is from genome assembly GCA_022772105.1 of Erysipelotrichaceae bacterium. Lineage (GTDB taxonomy): Bacteria > Bacillota_I > Bacilli_A > RFN20 > CAG-449 > UBA3210. Next base: position 356 of record JALFBO010000160.1, read on the forward strand.
CACTTTTTTCAAATTTGGTAGCCAACTTCCATATAACCACAAAAAAGGCCTTAAACATCTTTCCCTAGAGGCCTATTAACAGAGATTAAGGTATATTCGTGCTTTTGATAAATTACCACTATCAAAACAGGCAATGAAAAAAGGGCTACTCCGCCAAAAATTAAGCGATTTATTCGTAAGTGTCAAAATATCCCAGGTTCGAACAATTTTGTCGATTCTGGAGATTTTTGACCCTTACGTTTTTGAGAAGTTTTATAAAAATGAAAAATCCTGAAGGTTAAACATCAATTTTGCCTAACAGATCAGGATTTTGTATTAATTTGGTTCATTCAACTATAAAGTAAGCGTCAAAATATTCCAGGTTTGAACAGATTCAAATGAATGAATCGAATTTAACTTACTTTATAGATTAATTTTCCATGGCAAAAGATTTTCTAATTCATTCTTTGAAGGATTAGTACCAATTTTTTCAATGAGTGTTTTTAAATATAGCTTTGCATCTATTCCATTAGCTATTGCAGTTTGAAGGATAGAAAAAATTATTACAGAAGATTCTGCACCATTTGATGTATTTGAGAACAAAAAGTTTTTCCTAGCCATAACAAAAGGCTTAACACCTCTTTCTGCAGAGTTGTTGCTTAACTCAAGATGCCCATCATTTAATATTTCTAAAAAGGAATCCTTTCTTGTAAGAATATAATTAATTGCCTTTTCTAATCTCGAGTTTGATTCTGGATTAGCTTTTTCAATTATTTCGAAAACATAATCTAGATGTTCTTTGAATTCACCTTCATTACGTAACTCTTTAATCTTTTCAGCGGTGAAAATCTTCTCGCGATAAGTCCTTTCTAGACGGAACATTTCATCTATTTCATTTACTACTTTTTGTGAGATGGAATCTTTCTTTAATTCATTTGGAACTGAATCTAATATTTCAATAAAATTTCGTCTAGCATGAACCCAGCAATATGAATTAGTTACATTGGGAATATCATTATATCCAGAATAACAATCAGAAATTAAATATCCTGAATAATCTTCTAAGAACTTCAGAGGAACATCTCTAGATCTTGTAGGACTAAATTTATATATAAATATAGGTTTCTCGTAAAAAGAGGAATTAAATAACCAAACATAACATTTCTCTTTATCAACATTTAATACTTGCAGTGAAGTTTCATCAGCATGTAATACTTTAATTTCTGTATTTTTAAGTTTATGTATTAAATAATCATACATTGGTTTAACTATTTCACTAGTCTTAAGTTGATAATTACATAGATTTTGTCTTGATATGTGAATAGAATCACTATATAAGTATTCTTCTTGACGATAATAAGGAATACCTAAAATAAATTTATTGTAGATTACTTCGGAAGCAAAAGAAGGTGTGCAAAAAGAATGAGGATATATATCATCCTTAATCTTTTGATAAATCTTCCCTTCTTTTGAATCAATATATTTAGTGCTTATCACTTTTATAATCTTTGTTCTAGCAGGGAATGATTCTACTTTAAAAGTAACATCTTCTCCTATCTTTATTAGTTCTTTATTCCATTTGATTTCATCAGGTGTAAGAACAACCACCTCAGAATAATGTGCTTCCAAGAAGTCCCTAGTTAAAGTGTTCTTTTCTTTGGTTCTACTTTTTTTCTTTGGTTCTTCTTTAACCTTATTATTTTCTGTAGTCTCACCATTTTCAGCTTCATTAAAATCGTTTTGATCATTATTATTTATTTCTCTTTTCTTTCCAAAAAGAGTTTTATTTCTTTGAACAAGTTGAAAATTTGCTTCTTCGAGCTTTTTAACCTTCTCTGCAAGTTCTAATTCTAACTTCAAATATTTTGCTTCTAAAGCTTCATATTTTTTAATTTCTTCTATATATAATTTGTATAATTTCTCCTTGGAAATTTCATTAAAATCAGCTATCTTTTTCATATATATATTATACCAAAAAAGCTCGAAAAATACGAGCTTTTTTAGCATTTTTTTATCATTAAAATAAGTCTTTTTTTCGTGAGTTTTTTTCTTCAATTTTTTCAAGTTTTAATCCTTTTAATAGCCAATTTAATTGAGATTTATTTATTTTACATGCTTCCTTTATGTTATTTGGCCAAGGAAATCTAGTTTCGTCCAATGAACGTATATACACCCATACACCAGTCTCATCTTTTTCATATATTTTTATTAATTCATTTTTTCTGTTACAGAATAAGAATAATTCATGAAGACCATTATCATTATAAATTTTTGCGGCCAACGAAGAAAGTGCTTGTCTTCCTTTTCTTAAATCAGTGCTTCCAGGATATAAATATATGTGATCAATAGCTTCTAAATCAATCATCGTTAATAATCCTCATAACTTTTTCTAATTTGGAAATATGACATAAAATAGAGTATCCATTTTTAAACACTCTTACAGTTTCATTCGTGGTATTGATTATAGTCCTATCTTTATACTCATCCTTTAAAGGCATAGTAATATCAACGTATTCATCCTCAAAAGTTTCTATACCTTTAACCTCCCATGATTTTTCTATAAGGTTTGTATACTTACAGATCCATCCCCACATTGTAGATTTTGCTACACCATATTCTTTACAAATATCTTTTTTCTGTTTTCCTTGTAAATATTGCTTTACAAGATCAATTTTAAATTCTTCTAAATATTTATTATCTTTCATAATCAAACCTCCTAGTGATATTATTTGAGGTTCGAACAGTTTTGTCGATTCTGGAGATTTTTGACGCTTACATACCAAAATCGGGATTTAAACCCATATTTAAGTATGAAAAAAGGCTTGATAACGAGTATCAAACCTATGCTTCTTAAATGGTGCCTGCGGCCGGAATCGAACCGGCATGGCTGTTAACCGATGGATTTTGAGTCCATTGCGTCTACCAGTTCCACCACGCAGGCATGTAATTATTTTATCAATATATATAATGATAATCAAGCACAAAAATTTTCTTG
>JALFBO010000169.1 GCA_022772105.1 Erysipelotrichaceae bacterium
TCTATTAAAAGACAAAAAAAACGTAATGTTAACATTACGTTTCAATTCATATATGGTGACCCTGAGGTGATTCGAACACCTGACCTACGGCTTAGAAGGCAGTTGCTCTATCCAGCTGAGCTACAGGGCCAACGCACATATAATTATAAGTATTTTAAAAAACAATGCAACTGTTTTTTTAATTTTTGTACATTTTGTGTAAATATTTTTCAAGAAGAATAAATTATTATTCTTATTTTCTTTTATATCTTGATTTCATTATACATAATCGAATTTACCTGGATACTTTCTTGATCATATACACCTTGAACCGGTATTTGCTCTTCCTCATTTAAGAATGCTACTGGAAGATCAATATCTAGTAAATCCAAACTTAGGGTAATTAAATCAAATAATTTTTTATCCACATAAGTTGAATCTATAAGTAATTCCTTTTTAACTTGTAATGCAAATGACGAGGTTGATGATATTTGCTTTTTGGATAATACGTTATATTCTTCTATCTTCTTAAGTCCTAATTTAGCTGGTAAAATATAATTCACACCATTAACAAAAGTGATATTACTAGTTACCCCTTTTTCAGCGTACAAAGATAAAGGAACTAAGAATGTTTTACTATCATAATCTTTCTCATAAAAGACGATTGTCTTTTCTTTTTCCACTATTTCAAGTGTGGATTGAAAGATGTTATTAATTCCTTTTTTTAATGTTAAAACCTCATCTACTTTAACATTTTGACGCGGAAGATGATTAATTTTACTTCCTTCTATAAGTAAAGTAATTCCTTCAATCTCTTCAAATTGAACAAAAGATAATGTTAAAGCTTCTAGTATTCTTGATTCGTTGAAAGACCCATAATCAAGAAATTCCTTAGAAAAATCCATAGTGAGAATATTATTTTCTAAGGTGAATGAATTTAATTTTGTTTTATCATTAATGAAGCCTTTTATTGATGAAGATGATGCTTTTGATGATGTTTTTAATAGATTAAAGACATCGTATATCTCCTCTTGCAATGTATCTCTTTTTTCTTTTTCAACAGTTAAAGGAATGGTTAAATCATCACTAGAAATTAAGTAAATTCTTCTTTGTACTTTGTTTGATACTACTTCGACAATAATATCGTTATCTTTATTCTTTTTCTCTTTTTGTAAAGTGCCTAAAAACGCACCTCCAAGAGCTAATAAGCAAGGAATGATTACACATAAAGAATATTTTATTATTTTATTCCTTTTTGTATTTTGCACCTTCTTTTCTTTCTTTTTGAAGGAAAATACAAATCTTTCACCTATTTTTTCTTTTACTTTACAGAATATTTTTTTCATCAGTAACACCTCTTTATACTATATTAGAAATAATGAATTTTTATTCTTTCATTTTTTAAGTGTCTTTCAAAAAATGATTTATGTTTACTAAAAGCATGAAAAGATAAGTCTGAAGATGAATCTAAAAAAGAAATAAATTCTTTTTCATAGGAATAGAATTTTACATTACTCACTAGTGAAGAAAATATATCTTTAGCTAAAGAATAATGAGTACAAGAAAGAATTATAGACGAAGAAAATTTACATTTTTTCACTATTTTAATTATTTCATAAATGTCATTATTCTCAATTAATGAAGCAAGATTTTTTCCATCAATTACTTGGTAAAATTTTCCAAGTTTATCCGCTAAAAAGGAAGTACAAAGAAGACTACAAGAAGAATTATACATTCTAAGATTTAAATCAAGTATTGTCTTGACCTTGAAAGAAGAAACTAAATCGTATTGTAAATAAACATAACTCATCGTATTACAAACAATTAGAAGTTCATCAATTCCTATTTTTTCAAAAGATAAAAACACCTCTTTTAAAATATCAATTAATTCGTCTTCACTTTTATCTCCATAAGGGAAATGATGAAGATCGACATATAAATAATAATCATTCCTTTTATCTTGTTTAATTATTTCATCAATAAAAGGAATAATACCGCTTCCTGAATCAAAAAGTCCTATTCTCATAGTCAACTTTATGCCTTATTGTATGTAAATATGAAAAAAAGAAGCCGAAGCTTCTTATAATTCTATTTCGTGAAGTCTAAGTAGTTCACATACAGCATGTGCCCTTCCACTTACTCCAAGTTTTTGCATAACATTAGAAATATGATTTCTAACTGTTTTTGTAGATATAAATAACTCTTCTGAGATTTGATATGTGGATTTATTCTTCACTAATAAAGAGAATACTTCTTTTTCTCTTTTAGTTAATATCGATGCCATAATATACCCTTCTAAATTAAATTATGACACTAGTTAAAAATTGTTAAGAATTATTTAATTTTTTGCCAAACAATTGCTTCTTTATTATTTTTCTTTAAAAAATCATTAGTCTTAGAAAAAGGCTTAGACCCAAAGAATCCTCGATACGAAGAAAGTGGCGAAGGATGAGGAGAAGTTATAACTAAATGATTAGGATTAGTTAAATATTTCTTTTTGCTTATTGCATTGCTTCCCCATAAAATGAAAACTATAGGTTCATCATTTTGATTTAATAATTTTAAACAATTATCGGTGAATATTTCCCATCCATGTTTAGAATGAGAGTTAGCTTCATGTTCTCTAACACTTAATGATGTATTTAATAGTAAAACTCCTTGTTTGGCTAGATACGTTAAATCACCATCTTGTTCTATCTTTATTCCTAAATCGCTTTCCATCTCTTTATAGATATTAATTAAAGAAGGAGGTAATTTATCACATTTGACTGAAAATGCTAGTCCATGAGCTTGATTAATCTCGTGATATGGATCTTGTCCTAGTATTACTACTTTGGTTTGGTCAAAAGGTGTATATGTAAATGCAGCAAATATTTGTTCATAAGGTGGATAACATACAAATTTCTCATATTCTTCATTTACAAATTCCATCAACGATTTAAAATAATCTTTTTTCTTTTCTTGTTCAATAAATTCATTCCACATCATAATTTTTTTCCTGCTACACTTTCTATATTAACTTCTTCAAAGCGATATTTAGCCTTCACCTTAGGATACTTATTCTTGTCTACCTCACTTAAAAACATGCTAAGAGGTCTTATATACAATTTACTATCTCCATACAAAGCTCGATAAACCACATATTCCTCTTTTGTTTCAGAGTGAATAGCTACGTCTTCTACTAAATAAAGATCACCTTTAAAATGGCGATAGATTTTATTTATTTGTATTTGTCTCATTTTTTTCACCTTCATTTATATAAGAATATATTGCTTGAGCAATATCAAGTGGCACTAATTGTTCTAGTTCTTCTACACTTGCTTTTTTTAAGCTATCTAATGATGGATATGCTTTCATCAACAATTCTTTTCTTTTCTTTCCAATTCCTTTAATGTCATCAAAAAGATTATGAGTCAATCCCTTACCTCTTTTAAGTTTGTGGAAAGATATAGCATAACGATGCACTTCATCTTGCATTCTTACAAGCATCAAAAATAGACGTGATTTATGATCAATAGGAATGATTTGATCGTGGTATATCAGTCCTGAAGTATGATGCTTATCATTTTTAGCTAATCCTACAAGAGGAATATTTAT
>JALFBO010000175.1 GCA_022772105.1 Erysipelotrichaceae bacterium
TTTGATACATCTTGCATAATCTCTTCACTACATAACAACTCATCAATTTCATGTTGTCTTTTAACCATAGCTTCGAGTCTATCAATCATTCTGTCTTCTGCCATATCTTTTCTCCTTTTGCCTTTATAATTCTATCAAATAATAATGTAAAATAGAAGAATAATAATCAAAGGAAGATTCATTGTAACGTTTTTCTTATATTGTATTCTGTAAGCGATATAAATGTTATTTAACCAATAATAAATTCATCAAGTAAGAATTCTTTGATTTCTCCTATTTATACAAAAGGCAGAGTTTCTTTTATTATTATCAAAATAATTATGCATATGTCCTATATTTTACTTAAAAATTTAGAATTGCTAAACGTTATATATGATACTGGTAATATAAATTTAGCCCTTCCCTAAGTTAGTTGAAATGTGCAAAAATTTGTAGTCGATGAGTTATGGATTGCAGTAATCCACAACTACATCAACCATACATTATTCTTTTATTTAATTTTTTTAGAGAACCCAAATTATAAAAATGAATAAGTTTTGCCAAAAGTCCATTTATATTTATTTATTAATCTTCAAAAATGGAATAACTCCTTCGTCAAATAATAATAAAATATATAATGCATCAAAATATTCTTTTAAGTATTTTTATAAAAACTGTTTAAATACATTTAATTTCATAGTTATTCTTCATTAATAAAATCATAGTAAAGACTACTTCAAACTTTTCACATTTGCTCACTTAGAACGATTAAGAAAATAAAATTGAAATTTTTTTGTTTTTCTATTCATTAAATATGTTTATTACTATTTATAATTAATATGTGAGATGAAATCTATTTTTATCTTTTCAATTCTAAAACCATCTTTAGAGTCTTCAAAAATACGATTGCAAGTATCTTTATATTTTTCCATATTTAATAAATTCTTTTTTTGAACAATACATTTTTTATAAGAACTTTGAGGAGCAAAATATTCATAGAAATCAGCGTATTCATTTTCTTTTAATACAGAATATTCAAAAAATAAGACATATACAAATTTTTGATTGTTTCCGCACTCAAAATTAAATTCAGTTGTTTCCATTTTTTCGTTAGCATTTTTTCGCTTTTTGCACAATGAAATCGCTTGTTCGAGATGCTTCAAACTCGAAAAATACCCGATTATGTATCTTTCTTCGACATCCTCTTTATCTATTTCATCATAATGATCATAATCAATTAGCTCTAATAAAAATAATTTTTTTTTCATATTTCTCACATTCCAAGTAGTTTTCTAATAATTCTATCTAACCACTTTTTAATAACATTTCTGTCATTGCCAGCGCCATACTTCCAATTATCAAAATGATTATTCATAATATAATCGGCTGCTTTATTAGCATCTCCGCCAAATTTATTCATAGCATCTATACCCTCTTCTTGGGTAGTCCAAGAGAATGGAGGACGATTAGTCATTCCTGGTCTATGTTTTGACATTAACATCAATGTTCCAGCTAATGTCACCGCTCCAGCAACTGTTAAGACTTGTGAACCCGTAATAGTTAGTCCTGTAGACATCACTAATTCACCACTAGCACTGAGATAAGCCCCAGCTCCGAAAGTGAATTGTTGTGATGCAAACGAACTTAACGCACTACCAATTTGAGGAGCAATATATCCTATTCCTGCACCAATGCCAGCGCCAATGGCTCCACCGAGAATGGTTGCACCCAGATAATCATACCATTCAACACTTCCATTAAATATTTGTCCATCATCTTGATAATCAGTATAAGCAATAGTTCCAAACCCAATTGCCGCTCCAATAATTGCTCCAATAATTAAAGCACTAATTACAAAGTGTCCTGTAGGATCATATTTGTTAATTGGATCATTTCCGCAATACGCATATAAGTTTAATCCATTGATACTTTGAGGGTCTAAATAGTCAACTGAATCCGGTGAGATAAATCTACCTATTTCAGGATCATAATACCTTGTGGTTAAATAATAAAGAGATGTTTCTACATCATAATAATAACCTTTGTATCTAAATGGATTTTCATTACCTAATGAAATATTTCCACTTATTGAACAAGCTCCATATGATGTATATGAATATTGTACTACAATCTGTCCATTTTGGTTAATGATTCCTAATATATTTCCTAAAGCATCTCTTATATAATAATATATAAATATTTTTGGAGGTATATTATATCTGCATTCGTTAGAAAACAAAATCTTAAAAAAGGTGTTTATTTATCTTTTATTGAAGTTTTTTCGATTATAAGATAAAGAACACGATTCAAAAAACTATTGAGAAAATTGGTTACGTTGAAGATTTAAAGAATATTTATAACGATCCTATTAAGCATTTTAGTGATAATCAATTGTATGATGCTATAAAGTGTATTGGTGAAAAAGAAGAGACCATCAAAGAATATATTCAATTACAAACTAAAGAGATTGTTAAACTAGATAATTCAAAAACATATTTTGAAGGAACTAATCTATATTTTGAAGTTGATAGAGAGAATTATGAATTATTATCCGAACAAAATATAAAAAATAATTTTAAAGCAGTTCCACAACACACGATTAAAATCCTTAATTAATTTATTTATAAATTAAATTTTCAAGTTTTAATAAAACGAGGAAAGAGGGATACATGTTTTATTCAAAAATATAATGATATTTTACCCTTTTTATAATTTCAAAAAGAAAGGACTTAGGATTGTTCGTGTTT